>JAYWAC010000124.1:0-5634 GCA_043782755.1 Pseudomonadota bacterium
GGTCTTTCTACCCTCCGATGCCGGCCCGGTGCGTTGCCGGCGCACGCTGCGCGCGCTGCTCGAAGCCGTCGGTCCGGATGGCGTTCCCGATCCGCGCAATCCCGATCTGTGCAAATTGCTGGAAGCGGGCATGCAGGGTGGGACAAGGGTCGAGCCGATAGTGTAGCGGCCTAGTGGCAGGTGCGACCATTCGCACATTCATGCCGGCACACAACACCTAGGCGCGCCATTTAATGTGCGAATGGTCGCACCTACAAACCTTCGATTCATTGCCGGAATACCCTATGTCCCATCTCCCACAAACCGTCAACATCGCCACACTCCCCCGCCAACTCTTCATCGGCGGTGCCTGGGTCGAAGGTCTCGCCGGTGCGCGGATCAGCGTGCGCGATCCTTTTGATGACAGCGAAATCCTGACCATCGCCGAAGCCCGCGCCGAAGACGTCGATCGCGCGGTGGTGGCGGCACGCGCGGCGTTTCCGGCCTGGGCAGCGATGGCAGCGTCGGATCGTGGGCGCCTGCTCTACAAGCTGGCGGAAAAGATCGAGGACTGTTTTGAGGAACTCGCCGAACTCGAAGCCATCGACACCGGGCATCCGCTCAAGGACACGCGTTTTCTCGACGTGCCGCGCACGCTGCTCAACTTCCGCTATTTCGCCGGTCTCGCCGACAAGATTGATGGTCGTCAGGTGCCGGTCGAACCCGGCTTTCTGAACGTGGTGAAGCGCCAGCCGGTAGGCGTGGTCGGGCAAATCGTGCCGTGGAATTTCCCGCTCATGTTCTGCAGCTGGAAACTCGGCCCGGCACTCGCCGCCGGCAATACCGTGGTGATGAAACCTTCCGAGATCACACCGCTGTCGACCTTGCGTCTGGCCGAGATGATGCACGAAGTTGGCTTTCCGCCCGGCGTGGTCAACATCGTACCGGGCTATGGTCATACCGCCGGTCAGCGCCTGGCCGAACACCCCGACGTCAACAAGATTGCCTTCACCGGCTCGACCGCCACTGGGCGCAAGATTGTCGAAGCATCAAGCGGCAATCTGAAACGCGTGTCGCTGGAACTCGGCGGCAAAGGCCCGAACATCGTGTTCGAGGATGCCGTCATGTCGGCCGCAGTCGGCGGCTCGGCCTTCGCCATCTTTCACAACCAGGGCCAGGCCTGCATCGCCGGTTCGCGTCTGTTGCTCGCCGAAAGCATCGCCGACGCCTTCCTGGAAAAATTCATCGCGCTTGCGCAGTCGATACGCTTAGGTCACCCGCTCGATCCGAATACTGAGATGGGCCCGCTCACTTCGCGTCTGCATCAACAGCGCGTGCTCGACTATCTCGAAGTATGTCGCAGCGAAGGCAATCGCATCCTGACCGGCGGCGGGGTGCCGGATGACGCCGCGCTCGCCAAGGGCTGCTTCATCCAACCGACCGTGGTCGAGGCCAAGCCTGGCGACACAGTATTCAAACAGGAAGTATTCGGCCCCTTCGTCTCCGTCACGCGCTTCAAGGACGAAGCCGAGGCCATCGCGCTCGCCAATGCCAGCGACTACGGCCTTGGCAGCGGCTTGTGGACCACCAATCTCGCACGCGCCCATCGCGTCGCTGATGCGATACAAGCCGGCATGGTGTGGGTGAACTGCTATAAACGCGTGCATCCCGGCTCGCCCTTTGGCGGCGTCGGGCTATGGCCGCGATCTGGGCACCGAGTGCATGCATGAATACACCGAAACAAAATCGGTGTGGATCAACTATGACGCGCAGCTTCCGCCGTTCTACAAACGGTGAGTACGACATTGAAAACCATGCTCGTGACCGGCGCCTCGGACGGCATCGGTTTCGAAACCGCGCGGGCCCTGCTGGCACTGGGGCATACCGTGCTGGTGCACGGCCGACATGAACAACGGGCGCGCGAAGCCGTGGTGCGCTTGCACACTGCGGGCGGCGAAGCGCTGCCGGTGTGGGGCGATTTTTCTCGCCTTGATGAAGTGGTGGCGCTGGCCGGGCAAGTCGCGGCTGCAACGACGCATCTCGATGTATTGGTCAATAACGCCGGTCTCTATGCGGCGACACGCAGCATGACGGCCAATGGCTTCGAACTGACCATGGGCGTCAATCATTTCGCGCCGTTTCTGCTGACGCAGCATCTGTTGCCACTGCTGCTGAATACAGCCGATGCACGCATCGTCAACGTCAGCTCCATGACCCATGACGGCGCCGACTTCGATGTGACCGATCTCGATCTGACGAACAAATGGAGCGCCTACGGCGCCTATGCGACCTCGAAACTCGCCAACCTGTTGTTCACTCGTGCACTCGCCGCGCGACACAAGACGCTCACCGCCAATGCACTGCACCCTGGCGTGATTGGTACCAAGCTCTTGAAGACCGGCTTCAACATGCAGGGCGCGCGGGTCGTCGACGGCGCACGCACCTCGCTGTATCTCGCGACTTCGCCGACGGTCGCAGCAATCAGCGGCGCCTATTTCGACAACTGTCGCGAGCGCGCCGCTGATGGTCGCGGCCACGATGGTCGCCTGGTCGATGCGCTGTGGCGTGCCTCGCAACAGCGCCTAGCGCCCTTTCTATAGACGGGCTCGGACCAGCAAGGATGCGGCAATCTTCCGTGCGCGTTTTGCTGGCCCTGGCGCTGACGACCATCGTCATGGCGGTCAATGGCGTGCCGGCCTTGAGCGAAACCTATCGCACGCAACTCGATGCGCCCTATCTCGCCAGCCCTTCGGCGTTCGCATTTGAACTGGTCGGCAAAGAGGCGGATAAATCCGACGCGGTGTGGATTGATGAGTGGTTCTTCCACCAAACACCGCCGGCCAATGCCCGCATGCTCGCCAAGCTTCCGATCTACCTTAGCTATCGCGCCGCTTGCCGCCTGCGTGTCGCTCCGCTAACGGCGTTCTACGCCAGTTACCGCTGCTGGACTGCTATTTTCCTATGCGCTTTCCTGCTGCTCGGCGCGCGCTGCTGCGCGACGGCCGCTCGCGATATCGCGCCCGCCACGCATGCGTCCTGGCGCAGCACGGAAATGCTCGCGATGTGTGCGCTTGCGGCCCTGCCGCCAGTGCTGTTCGGCTGTAAGTTTCCGATCCACGGCAGCCCTAACGATCTACTCGGCTACGCCCTGCTCGCGGCATCGATGCAAGCGCTGTTCACGCGCAACTTGGCGCGCTATCTCTTGTTTGCCTTGTGCGCCATTGTGTGTCGGGAAACCAACCTCATAACCCTCATACCCCTGCTGATCCTTGGACCCGGCGGTGCACGTGCGCGCGGCAGCGCTGCACTTGCCATCGTCGCGCTGTCGCTGGTGTTCCGCGCCGTGGTCGGTGGCGCCTACGACCCATTCGTCGGCGCCCGCTACAACTGGGAGTTTCCGTGGGAGTCCGCGAGCTTCCTCTATCTGACCTTCGGGCCCCTGTGGTTGACCGCGATGTTTTACGGCTTGTGCTTAATGCGCGGCCCGCAACAGGCGGCTACGCGCCGCTTCCTATGGTGTGCGGCACTGTCGGTACCGCTGGTCCTGGTCGTGGTGCTCGGCGTGGCCCGCGCGCGCGAAATTCGCATCCCCTTCGTTCTGTATATCTATGTCATTCCGCTCGCCGTGCTTGGCATTCAGCGCTTCTTTGACAACTTCACGCGTGCGCGACGTGCGCTCCTGCTCAGCGCTGTGCTGCTTGGCATGGCGTTGACTTTTCGTCTCTACGTCACGCTAATGCCGCTGGACTTCGCGGCTCATGCGCGTAGAGCCCATGCATTCGCAAGCCTGTACGGCGGTTTCGGCGGTGGTTGGCAATTCGAATTTCTCGCCTATTTCCTGCTCGCGCTGCCGGCACTCGCTATCGGGCTCAGCCTTATGCGCATGGAAGCATCCACCGGCGCGTATCCTTGACGCCGGCCATTCTCTGTTCCAGGACGATGCACTCGAGGTGGGCCTTGCAGGCTCGTAGGCCCGTCTTCGCTTGCGTGCATGACCTGACCGCTAAGGCTTGCGGCCAATAGTCGAAGTGCAGACAATCGACTACGCGCCCTGGGCACCCATCCATACACGCTCACCCACTCAGCGGCGAATGACTCACAGAAGGAAGCACCCGGCCATGCTGCTCGATCCCCAATGTCAGGCACTGGTCGATGCCGCAGCACGCAGCGGCTCGGCCTTCGATACCAATGAGCCGCGCCTCGCACGGCTCGCCTATGACGCCGGCACGCTGATCTATCGCCACGACGCGCCGGTGCTGGACAGCGTCACCAACCGGACGTTCGCCGGCCCGGTTGACGAAGTGAAAGTACGCATTTATCGCCCGCCAGGCATGAGCGCAGCGGCGCCCGTGCTGGTGTACTTTCACGGCGGTGGCTGGGTGGTCGGTAATCTCGACTCCCACGATCACTTGTGTCGCTATCTGGCCGCGAAGTCCGGTGTGGTAGTGGTGGCGGTCGATTACCGCCTCGCACCCGAGCATAAGTTTCCGGCCGCCTATGAAGACTGCCTCGCCGCCACGCGCTGGGTCGCCGCGAGTGCCAGTGAACTTGGGCTCGATGCCAAACGCATCGCGGTCGGCGGGGATTCCGCCGGCGGCAGCCTGGCTGCCGTTACCGCGCTCGCGGTACGCGACGAAGCTTGGCCGATGCTGCGCCTACAATTGCTGCTCTATCCGTCGACCGACTTCACCGCCGACACGGCCTCCATGCGCGACAACGGCAGCGGCTACCTGCTAACGCGCGCCGCCATGGAACAATTCATCGATTGGTATCTGCCATCACGTATCGCGCGCACCGATCCGCGTGCCTCACCGCAACTGGCGGTCGATCACTCGGGTGTAGCACCGGCCTTCGTGATCAGCGCCGAGTGTGATCCGCTGCGCGACGAAGCGCATATCTACGCCGACACGCTGGAGCGCGCCGGCGTGGCGGTCGAGCGCCGGTGCTATGACGGCATGGTGCATGGCTTCATGCGCATGGGCGGACGCGTCGACAGAGCGTTGCGTGCGCTCGATGATGCCGCAGCGGCCTTGCGGCTGGCCTTGGGTAACTAGCGCGGTCGATTCGACTCCTGGTCTGTCGGTGCGAATTCATTCGCACACTAAAAATAAATCGCATGACATAAGCTCTGGCATGAATGTGCGCATGAATTCGCACCGACAGGGGGATAGGTTTGACCGACACGAGGACGAGTAAAGGTCGCGTCATTATCATCGGCGGCTCGATGGCGGGCCTGTTCGCCGCCGTCACCCTGCGTAGTCTCGGCTGGCAGGCCGAGATCTATGAACGCGCCGGCGAAGCACTCGCCAATCGTGGCGCTGGTATCGCGACCCACGATGAACTCTACGCAGTCATGCGCGGCGCCGGTATCGATCTGCGTGACGAAATGGGCGTGCGCTCCAAGGGCCGCATCATGTTCGATCGTGACGGCCGTCTGCTCGGCACCCACGAACTGCCGCAGATCATGACTTCCTGGGGACTCATCTATCGTTTCCTGCGCGCGCAGATAGACGACGCTCACTATCACAATGGTCACACCTTGTGCGGCATCGAGTGCCGCAGTGAGGGTGTGACTGCGGTGTTCGACAATGGCGCGCGTATCGACGCTGACTGGCTGCTGGGCGCCGATGGCACGCGCTCCAGCGTGCGTGCCAT
>JAYWAC010000125.1:0-14973 GCA_043782755.1 Pseudomonadota bacterium
GCTCATGCCGGATTTCTGGCAGTTCCCCACCGTGTCCATGGGACTCGGGCCGATGATGGCGATCTTCCAGGCGCGCTTCGTCCGATATCTCGAGCATCGTGGACTCGCCGCGCCTTCCGAGCGGAAGGTGTGGGCCTTCATGGGCGACGGCGAAATGGACGAGCCCGAGGCCTTTGGTGCCGCCGCGCTCGCGTCGCGCGAGAAGCTCGACAATCTGGTCTTCGTCATCAACTGCAATCTGCAACGTCTCGATGGCCCGGTGCGCGGCAACGGCAAGATCATTCAGGAACTGGAATCGGATTTCCGTGGCGCCGGCTGGAATGTCATCAAGGTCATCTGGGGCTCGGGCTGGGACGCTTTGCTGGCCAAGGACAAGAAAGGCCTGCTCTTGCAACGCATGGAAGAAGCGGTCGACGGCGAGTACCAGGCCTACAAGGCTTTCAATGGCGCCTTCGTGCGCGAACATTTCTTCGGCAAGTATCCTGAGCTGAAGGCGATGGTCGCCAATATGAGCGATGACGACATCTGGCGCTTGCAACGCGGCGGCCATGATCCGCACAAGGTCTTCGCCGCTTATACCGCCGCCGTCGAACACACCGGTCAACCGACGGTGATCCTGTGCAAGACCGTCAAGGGTTATGGCATGGGCGAAGCGGGTGAAGGCAAGAACATCACCCACTCACAGAAGAAGATGGGTGAGGACTCGCTGAAAGCCTTTCGCAATCGTTTCAATATTCCGATCCCCGACGATCAGATTGCCGACGCGCCCTTCTATCGCCCGGCTGACGACAGTCCGGAAATGGTCTACCTGCGTGAGCGCAACGCCGCCATGGGCGGCTTCCTGCCGCAGCGTCGCACCCAGGCTGAGTCCTTGACGATTCCCGACATCAAGATTTTCGACGCGATCTTGGAGGGCTCGGGCGAGCGCGAGATCTCGACCACCATGGCCTTCGTGCGGGTGTTGAACGCGCTGGTGCGCGACAAGACTTTAGGTCAACGCGTGGTGCCCATCGTGCCGGACGAGGCGCGCACCTTCGGCATGGAGGGCATGTTCCGTCAACTCGGCATCTATTCGGCTGTTGGTCAGCTCTATGAGCCGGTAGATCACGATCAGGTGATGTATTACCGCGAGGACATCCGTGGTCAGATTCTGGAAGAAGGCATCACCGAAGCGGGCGGCATGAGTTCGTGGATCGCGGCGGCCACCGCCTATACCAACCATGGCCTGTCGATGATCCCTTTCTTCATCTACTACTCGATGTTCGGTTTCCAGCGCATCGGCGACCTGGCCTGGGCGGCGGGCGACATGCAGGCGCGTGGCTTCCTGCTCGGTGGCACGGCCGGGCGCACGACCTTGGCGGGTGAAGGTCTGCAGCACCAGGACGGCCACAGCCACATCATCGCCTCGACCATTCCGAACTGCGTGAGCTATGACCCGACTTTCGGTTACGAACTCGCGGTCATCATTCATCACGGCATGAAGCGCATGTTCGAGCGCCAGGAGAATGTCTTCTACTACATCACCGTGATGAACGAAGCCTACACCCATCCGGCCATGCCTACCGGTGTGGAAGAAGACATCGTGCGCGGCATGTATCTGTTCAAGGAGTCGGCGCGCGCGCAAGTACAACTGCTCGGCAGCGGCACCATTCTGCGTGAGGTGCTGGCGGCATCGGATCTATTGCAGGAAGACTTCGGTATCGAGTCCAACGTGTGGAGCGTGACCAGCTTCAACGAGCTTCGACGCGAAGGTCTGGAATGCGCGCGCTGGAACATGCTCCATCCGCTCGCAGCACCGCGCGTGCCCTTCCTCACACAGAAGATCGGTGCCTACAGCGGGCCCTGCGTGGCGGCCACCGATTACATCCGCGCCTATGCCGGCCAAGTCCGCGAATACATTCCAGGCCGCTATCGATGTCTTGGCACCGATGGCTTCGGCCGTTCCGATTCACGCCAGAAGCTGCGCGAATACTTCGAGGTGAATCGCTACTACGTGGTGGTAGCGACCTTGAAGTCGCTGGCCGACGACGGTGTGGTGCCGGCACAGAAAGTCGCCGATGCGATAGCCAAGTACGGCATCAATCCCGACAAACCCAACCCGATGAACCAGTAGGGCATCGCCGTGAGCAGCCAAGTCGAAGTACGGGTGCCGGATATCGGCGATTTCGATCACGTCGATGTGATCGACATCCTGGTCAAACCGGGCGATGTGATCAAACCGGAAGACCCGCTCATCACGCTGGAAAGCGAGAAAGCGACCATGGACATTCCGGCGCCCTTCGGCGGCACGGTGCTGGCCATCAATGTCACGGTCGGCGATCAGATAGGCGAAGGCGCTTTGATTCTGACGCTGGCACCGGCCGAGGGCGGCCTGGCGGTGACGCAGGTGCTGGCACCTGCCGCAACTGCACCTGTCACTGTTGTACCTGCGGCTGCGCCCGCGCCGACACCCGCAGCGGCGCCGGCTGCCGCGCCGCCGGTCGCGAGCAGCGCTACCCGCACGATTGAAATCCGCATTCCCGACATCGGCGACTTCGATAACGTCGATGTGATCGACGTCATCGTCAAACCGGGCGACACGGTGCGTATCGAAGATCCCTTGCTCACGGTCGAGAGTGAGAAGGCGACCATGGATATTCCGGCGCCGGTCGCCGGTGTCGTGGAGTCCGTCTCGGCGGCGGTCGGCGATAAAGTCTCGGAAGGCGATGTGATCGTGGTGTTACGCGTGACCGCGAGCGCGGTCGCCGCGCCCAGCGCGCCGGTCAGTGTGCCGACCCCGCCGGTCAGCATGCCCAAGGAAGCGGCGACCCGCATCGCGCCGCCTTCGCCGCCGCAGGCCATCACCTCATCGAAAGCCCATGCCAGTCCATCGGTACGCAAGTTCGCGCGCGAACTCGGCGTCGACATCGCGCTGGTGTATGGCAAAGGACCGAAAGGCCGCATCCTCAAGGAAGACGTGCAGGCCCATGTCAAGGAAGTGATGCGCGGCACACGCGGTCACGCCGCTGGCGCCAGCACCACCACCGGCTTCAACCTACCGGCTGCGCCGGTCATCGACTTCACCAAGTTCGGCGAAATCGAAGTCACGCCGCTCAACAAGATTCGTCGCTTGACCGGCCAGAACCTGCATCGCAGCTGGGTGACCGCGCCCCATGTCTTCCAGATGGACGAGGCCGACATCACCGAACTCGAAGCCTTCCGTAAATCCAAGGCCGATGAAGCGGAACAGAAGGGCACCAAACTCACCCTGCTCGCCTTCCTGGTCAAGGCGGCGGTGGTGGGCTTGAAGAAATTCCCGGACTTCAACGCCTCGTTGTCACAAGATGGCGAGTCGCTGGTACATAAGAAATATTTTCACATCGGCATCGCAGTCAACACCGACAACGGTCTCATGGTGCCGGTCATTCGCAACGTTGATAAGAAGGGTCTGTACGAACTCGCCCTCGAAGTGCGCGACCTGTCGAAGAAGGCCCGCGAGCGCAAGCTCATGCCGGCCGAGATGCAGGGCGCCTGCTTCACCATCTCGAGCCTGGGCGGCGTCGGTGGCATCGCCTTCACGCCCATCATCAATCTGCCCGAAGTCGCCATCCTCGGCGTCTCGCCCTCAAGCATGAAACCGGTGTGGCGCGGCAATGAATTCGTGCCGCGCTTGATGCTGCCCTTCACGCTGTCCTATGACCACCGCGTCATCGATGGCGTGGCAGCGGCGCAGTTCACGCGGTACCTGACTACGGTGCTGGGGGATATTCGGCACATTCTGCTGTAACCGCGAATTCATTGCGGGCCCGACGCTCGTCGAACACCTCCTTGTAGGTGCGACCATTCGCAAATTAGATGGCGCGCCCGGGCGATGAATGTGCGAATAAATTGGGTGTAGGTCTGCAACTGATATATCCAATCAAGCGCTTGGTTCTATCTCGAGATACTCACTCGACTGTGGCGTGGGTCGCCCTATATCGTGGAGAGCGTAGTACCGCGCCGACGGTAATAGCGCGGAACAACCGCAATCGCGGCCTGTAGAGATGAGCCGATTCAGAGCTACACCCAATGCATTGGCATCTTCGTGCAGCCTCGCTCCCCGAGCTTGCCCTTGTGGGTCAGACTTCAGTCTGACCTTCATGAACTGCTGAGGCTATCGGGCCTGAGCGCGTGTCAGACTGAAGTCTGACCCACAAAGGAATAGAGAGGCGGCGTGGTAGAGGCCTAGTAATGAGCAGATAGAAAGCCCGCAGAGAATCCACCCCCCTCGCTTTTATCAGGTGAGCAGTTGCAGACCTACACCCAATAAATTCGCACCTACGAGCCGAATTTCCTACCCACGATATAAGCTTCGACATCGGCCTTCGCCGTGTCCTCGCGATATTGGCTCATATCGCGCGGATATTGGGTCACCACCCGTCCCGACTGCGGATGACGGAAATAGTTGTTGCACGGCTCGGCCCATACCGCGATGGCATTGGCATCGCGTTGCACGGCGAGGTTATAGTCCGCCATCACTTCCGCGCGCACATCCATCCACGCCAGTTGCTCGGCGTCCATGCGCGCCAGCTGTCGCACGATATAGGTCGCCTGACATTCGATCATGAACAGGATCGAACCCTTGTTGGTATTCGGCCCATAAAGCTGAAAGAGATTGGGAAAACCGGCAGTGCAGATGCCGAGATAAGCTTGCGCACCATCCCGCCAGGCTTCGTCCAAGGTCAGGCCATCGCGCCCGCTCACCGCCAATGACGACAAATAGCGATCAACCTTGAAGCCGGTCGCGAAGATCAGGGTATCGAGCGCGTGCTCGACGCCATCATCGCTGCGCACCCCGTGGGCGGTGATGGCCGCGATGCCGGCGGTGATGAGGCTGACATTGTCGCGATTGAAAGCCTGGTAGTACTTGCTCGACAACAGCACGCGCTTGCAGCCAAAGGAAAATTTCGGTGTCAGTGCGCGCCGCGTGAACGGGTCGTCGACCAGCGCGATATTGGCCATCCCTGCTTCGACCGCCTGCTGATATCGCTCGGCGTCGTTGAGCAACTGAAAGCCATCGAATTCACGGAACAGCCGCGCACGATTCTGTTCGACCGCATCGGGTGCATGCATGAAGTAGTCGCGCTTGTCAGCGCGATAGGGCGCGTCGTTCTTGGGCAGCACCCAGTTCGGCGTGCGCTGAAAAACCGTCAAATGCGCAGCCTGCGCCGCCACCTCGGGGATGCACTGCACCGCGCTCGCCGCGCTGCCGATGATGGCGACCCGTTGGCCGCTGAGATCGTGGGCATGACTCCAGCGCGCCGTGTGGAAAGACGTGCCTCGAAAATCGGCGTATCCGGGCAGGGCCGGCCAGCTCGGTTCGTTGAACATGCCCTGCGCGGCGATCAGGATTTCCGCCTCGAAGTGTTCGCCTTGCGCGCAGTCGACATGCCACAACGCGGCCGCCTCATCCCAGCGTGCCGCATGCACCAGCGTGTCGAAACGACAATGGTCGGCAAGCTGATATTTATCCACGCAGGCGGTCAAGTAGGCGAGGATTTCAGGCGCGCTGGCATAGGGATTGGACCAGTCGCGCTTGACCTCGAAGCTGAAGGAATAGAGATGCGAAGGCACATCGCAGGCCGCGCCCGGATAGCGGTTGTACCACCAGGTGCCACCGAGGCCGGCGGCCTTTTCCAAGATGAGGAAATCGCGATGACCGGCGGCCAGTAGCTTGATGGCCATGCAGATGCCACCCGCACCGGCGCCGATGATGAGGACGCGACGTCGCCGCAGGCTGCGGGCGGTGGCAGGGGAAGTCGCATGACTCTCAGGCATGGCACAAGCTTGACCAACTTGTGCATTCGATCGCAAGCACCATCAACAAACAGTGACGGGCTTGCAGGCAAGACGCGCCGTCACTACCGTGCCATCAACGTAGATAAAGCGGGAGCACGGGCGATGGAATTGACAGGACAGGTAGCGGCCATCACCGGTGCCGCGAGCGGCATCGGCGCGGCAACGGCGCGCGCGCTGGCGGCGGCCGGTGCGCGCATCGTTTTGCTCGACCGCGATATAGCGTCCGCGCAAATACTTGCCGCCGAACTCGCGGCAGACGGCGCCGACGCCTATGCCATCGGCGTCGACGTCAGCGTGCGTACCGACATCGAGCGCGCCGTCGCGCAAGCCGTGGCGCGCAGCGGACGACTGGACATCATGATCTGCAATGCCGGCGTGACGCGCCCGGCGCGCACCCTCGAGGTCAGCGAAGCGCTGTGGACGCAGGTCATCGGCGTCAACTTGAGCGGCGTGTTCTGGACTTGTCAGGCGGCCTTGCATGCGATGAAGGAAGCGCGTTACGGACGCGTCCTCATCACCACCTCGACCTCCGCGTTGGGCTCGCCGGGCAATGCTTCCTATGCGTCGACCAAGGCCGGCGTGGTGGCCATGACGCGCTCACTGGCGGTGGAGTTCGGCCGCTATGGTGTGACGGTCAATGCCGTGGGGCCAGGCATGATTAATACGCCCATGACGGCGGAGGTCAGCGCCGAAATCAAGCAGCGCTGGATAGACAGGACCGCAGTCGGCCGGCTCGGCGAAGCGGCCGAGATCGCGCGCGTATTCCTGTTTCTCGCCGCGCCGGCGTCGAGCTATATCACCGGCCAGATGATTTTCGTCGATGGCGGCTACACCCTGCCGAGCCTCAAGGCTTGAATGCGGCGCGCCTGGCTCGGGCGGAGTATCGATCACGGGTTGATTTAGAGCATGCTCTAGTTTTATAGTCTGCTCCATGTCACTCCGCGCCAGACAAGTCGACGCCCGTCGCAACCGCATACTCGACGCGGCCGCGCTGCTGATCCGCAGTACCGGCGGCACCGATTTCTCGATGCGCTCGCTGGCCGAAGCGGCCGAGGTCAGTCCCGCCACGCCTTACAATTTGTTTACTTCCAAGGACGGCCTGCTCTACGCGCTGCTATCGCGCTCGCTGGACGAGATCACGCTGCGCGGTCTCGCTTTTCGCTCCAACGATGCACTGGAACGCGTGCTCGAAGCCGCCGTGCAGGCCGCCGACATCTTTCTGCACGATCCGGATTTCATGCGGCCGCTCTATCAGTTTCTGCTCGGTGTGGCCGACCCGGTGCACCGCCCGAAATTCATCACGCGCTCACTGGACTATTGGCGCAGCGCGCTGGAGGCGGCCAGGGCGGAACGCCTGCTGACATCGGACTTCGACCCCGATGTGCTGGCCTATACGCACATGGCCCATTTCATGGGCGTACTCGAATTCTGGATCCACGACGATATCGACGCGGCCGGCTTCAAGGCGCGCGTCATCTACGACACGATATTGCTCTTATTGCCCCTCGCCGACGATACGCGCAGGCCACGCCTGATGCGGCGGCTGCGCGAGGCGCGGCGCGCGCTCGGCGGCACCAAGCCCGTCGTCGCCGCCATTTCCATCAACACGCCTCTCAAACGCAGGAAGGACGCAGGCTTATGAAAACCGGCTACATGATCATGATGGCGAATCTGCACGAAGGCCTGTCCGATGCGCAGATGATCCGCGAGGAAATGCGTATCGCCGAACTAGCCGAGGAAGTCGGCTACGACGTCATCTGGTGTGCCGAACATCATTTCGAGTCCTATTCGATGGCCGTCGACAATATTCAGATCCTGACCTGGCTGGCGGCGCGCACCAAGACCATTCAACTCGGCAGCGCGGCCTTGATTCTGCCCTGGTGGACGCAGCCGATACGCCTGGTGGAAAAGATCTCGACCATCGATGCGATGTCCAATGGTCGTTACCTGATCGGCTTCGGGCGCGGCCTGTCGCGTAACGAATTTGAATCCTTTGGCGTGCCGATGCAGGAAACGCGCGGCCGCTTCGATGAATCCGCACGCATGATCATTGATGCCATGGAGACCGGCTTCATCGAAGGCCAAGGCCCCTACTTCCCGCAGAAGCGTACCGAGATCAAACCAACGCCGATGCAAAGCGCGAAAGATCGCTTGTATGCGGTCGCGATGTCGCCCGAATCGGCGCAGATTGTCGGCGAACTCGGCGCGCGCATGATGTGCTTCGTGCAGTTTTCCATGGACAAGCACCTGCCGAATTTCGAGATCTACCGCAAGGCCTATCGCGGTCAGCACGGCCGCACCCCACCGCCACCCTTGCTGCTCGACTTCTGCTACTGCGACAAGGATGCCGGCAAGGCGAGCGAAGTCGCGCGCAAATATCTGGCGGTCAACTATCTCTCGATTTTGCAGCATTACGAATTCATGGCCGACTACCACAAGGAGATCAAAGGCTATGAAGCCTATGGTCAGGCCGCCGAGTTCCTGAACTCGCTGGGTCTCGATGCGGCGGTCGAGGATTATATTGCCCATCAGGCTTGCGGCACGCCGCAACAGATCCTCGATGCGCTGGCGGCAAGACGCGAGGTGATCGGCCACTACGAATGGAACTCCATCGTCAGCTACGGCGGCATGCCCTTTGACATGGTGGAAAAGAGCATGCGCCTCATCGCGAGCGAGGTGTTGCCGGAATTGCGCAGTTGGTCTGATACCGACAGCGCGCCGCGCAAGACCGCTGTGGCCTGAGTCGGACGAGTAAAGGGGAGTAACCACCATGTCCGAACCAACCGTTGCGAACGAGTACGACATCGACCTCATGGCCGAGGCCGGGCTCGCCGATCCGTCCGCCTATTTCGGCGAGCTGCGCGCCACCCGTCCGGTGTTCTGGGATCGGCGCTATCGCTCCTGGATCGTGACCAGCTATCGGCATGTCGCCGAGGCCCTGCGCGATGAGCGCTTCTCGTCGGATCGCATCGAGCCCTATATCCGCAAACGCCTGTCGGGGCCGGATACCGATCCGCTGGTGCGCCAGGCCTTTGAGGTTCTGAGTGGCTGGATGGTGTTCAAGGAAGAGCCAGCGCATAACCGCCTGCGGCGTCTGTGTGGGCAAGCCTTCACGCCGAAGTCGATCGAAGCGCTGCGGGCACGCGCGACAAGCTTGACCGAGGAATTGCTGGATGCGATCCCAGCGCCCGGAGAATTCGATTTGATCGCGACCGTCGCCGCGCCCCTGCCTTCGATCATCATCGCCGAGATGCTCGGCGTGCCGGTCGAGGATCGCGCCGAGTTCGAGCAGTGGACGGCCAAGGTCTCGCCGCTGGTCTCGACCGGCCTTGATGACCCGAGCCGCTATGACAGCGTTGCCGACGGCATGGACAGCCTGGTGAAATATTTCCGCAAGCTGGTCAGTCATTACGAAGCGCAGCCCACCGACAATCTGATCTCGGCCTTGATCCGCGCCCGTGAGCAGGACGACGCGCTGTCCGATGCCGAACTGATCGCGACTTGCACCTTGATGTTGTTCGGTGGTCACGAAACCACGGCGAACTTCATCGCTAACAGCGTGCTGGCGCTGCTGCGTCATCCGGATCAGCTCTCGCTGATCCGTGAAGACAAGGTCGACATCAAATCCGTGCTCGATGAATTCATGCGCTACGACGGTCCGGGCAAGACCGTGGTGCGAGTCGCCCGTGAGAACTTCGAGTTCCATGGCCAATCTATCCAAGCCGGCCAGCGCGTATTCCTGATCCTGTCGGTCGCCAATCGCGATCCGCAGGCGTTTCCGGATGCCGACAGACTGCGCCTTGATCGCGGCGTCGTGCGCCATGTCGGCTTTGGCCTCGGCACACATTTCTGTCTGGGAGCGCCGCTGGCCAAGCTTGAAACCGGCATCGCCGTGCCCGCTATCGTCAAACGCTTTCCAAGGCTCGAACTCGCGCCCGGGCCGCTCAAATGGCTGCCCTTTCTCGGTACGCGGGGTTTGCGCGAACTACGTCTTTTGACTGGTTGACGGCGGCGCGCACGCGCCCGATAGTCGTTTCAAAGCGCGCGCCACTATCGGTGGTGCGCCCATAACAATTCATCATGAATGAAGAGGGGGAGATCAATGTCCACGTTCCGTCGTGTCGTCACCGGCCATGGTCCGGATGGCAAATCCATCGTCGCCAACGACAGTAAGGTGAACGGTGTCGCCGTACCCGGTCTCGCTGGTGTGTATCTTTCAACCCTGTGGGGCGCCGATCAGCCTTACAACTATCCCGACAACGGCGCGGAAGCCGCGCACCCGGCCTGGTTCCCGTCCATTGGCGGCGTGCGCTTCATTGAATTCATCCTTGCGCCCGATAGCACGCCCGTAGACACCACGATGTCGCCGGACGAAATCGCGAATGCGGCCAACCAACTCTTTCCCGGCCTGCTCTCGCACTTCAACGACGAAGATCCAGGCATGCATCGCTCTGCGACTACCGACATGCTCTACGTCCTGTCGGGCCGTTGCGTACTGGAACTCGATGATGGTTCCACAACCGAATTGAGCGCCGGCGACGTGGTCGTGCAGAGCGGCACCATGCACCGCTGGAAAAATCCCTGGAGCGAACCCTGCCGCGTGCTCGGTGCGCTGGTCGGCGCCCATATGAAGAAATAGCCGAGACAGAGCAAACAGCATGGAATCGATCAGCAACCAAACCTGTATCGCCGGCATCGGCCATACCGAGTACTCACGGGATTCGGGACGTAGCGAGTTGAAGCTCGCCTGCGAAGCGATCAGTGCTGCCATCGCCGACGCGGGCCTTAAGCCAGCCGACATCGATGGCATCACCAAGTACACGATGGACAATAATGACCCCATCGACATCGCGCGCAATCTTGGGCTGCCCGAGCTGCGCTATTTCGCCGAGGTCAACTATGGTGGCGGCGGCGGTCCGGTAGGCACCATCATGCTGGCGGCGATGGCGGTCGCCACCGGTCAGGCCAAGGCGGTGGTCGCGTTCCGCGCCATGAATGAAAGATCAGGACGCGGCACGCCACGCTTCGGCCAGGCCGCGACCACGCCCGGTGCGAGTGGCGTGGCGAGTTATCTGTCGCCCTATGGTTTGTTCAGCCCGGCGCAGATGGTGGCGCTCGCCGCGCGTCGTCATATGCATTTATATGGCACCGAGTCGCGCCACTTCGGTGAGATCGCCGTGACCTGCCGCCATCACGCCAATATGAATCCCGCTGCGATGATGCATGGCCGGCCCATGAGCATCGAGGATCATCAGGCCTCGCGCATGATTGCCGATCCCCTGCATCTGCTCGACTGCTGTCTCGAAACCGACGGCGGTGCGGCGGTAGTCATCACCCGCGCCGACGTGGCGAAAGATCTGCGTCACCCGCGGGTGTTCATCGCCGGCGGTGGCCTGGGCGCCGGTCACTGGAATCATCGCTCGATCGTGAAAGACATGGATTCTCCCGACAGTGAATCCACCGTCATCGCCAAACATGTGTTCCGCGATGCTGGCATTGCTCAGGCAGACATCGACGTGCTCTTCATTTATGACCACTTCACACCGCTGGTGTTGATGGCCATCGAAGACTTTGGTTTCTGTAAGCGCGGTGAAGGCAAGGATTTCGTCAGCAACGGTCGCCTGCGTTGGCCCGATGGCGAGCTGCCGATGAACACCAGCGGCGGCAATCTTTCCGAAGGCTATATGCATGGCATGCAGAACGTCATCGAAGCGGTGCGTCAGTTGCGCGGCGTGGCGCGCTGCCAGGTCAAGGACGCACGTCATGCCTTCGTCTCGGCGGGTAACGCGGTGCCGACCTCGGCCATGATCCTGAGGAACGAGCTATGAGCGAACTCTCTTTCCCCTACCCCATTCCGGAGTACGGCACCGAACCCTACTGGCAAGCCTGTAACGAACAACGGCTGGTCATGCAGCGTTGCAAGTCCTGTAACAAATTCCGCTGGCATCCGGCCCCACTCTGCGTGCACTGCGCGCATGACGGCTATGACTGGGTACCGCTGTCGGGTCGCGGCCGCGTGCATACCTGGACCGTCATCACCCACCCCGTGCATCCAGCGGCGGTAGCGCTGGTGCCCTATGTGGTGGTCGAAGTGGAATTGGCGGAACAGGCCAATCTGCGCATGCTGAGCAATCTCATCGACTGCGAGCCGGCCGCTATTCAGTTCGGCGCAGCGGTGAGGCTCGACTTCATCCAACACCCGCAGGGTCAGAAGCTGCCGGTCTTTCGACTGGCCTAAGGGATCGCCATGAGCAATCACAAGCAACACATGTTGAGTGGCTATCGCGTGCTGGATCTGACCCGCGCCGTGGCCGGCCCGACCTGCACGCGCATGTTTGCGGAAATGGGCGCCGACGTGATCAAGATAGAGTCCGCGCCGGACGGTGAGATGTCGCGCGCGATGTCCCATATTCGCAATGAGCGCAGCCTGTACACCGTGCAACAGTGCCTGAACAAGCGCAGTGTGTGCATCGACTTGCGCAGCGCCGAAGGCATCGCGCTGCTGCGGGAGATGGTTCCGCATTGCGATATCGTGGTGGAAAATTTCAAGCCCGGTGTCATTGCTCAAATGGGGCTCAGCTACGAGGTCCTGAAGAGTCTGCGCGAGGACATCATCCTGTGTTCAATTTCGGCGCTTGGTCAGAGCGGGCCACTGGCCGCCAAGCCGGGCTATGACTACATCGCCCAAGCCTATTCCGGCATCACCTCGATGGTCGGCGAACCCGACCAGCTACCGGCGCTCACCCTGGCGGCTATCGGCGATGCCAGCACCGGCGTGACCGCCGCGTTCGCGCTGGCCGCCGCCTTGCTCGATCGCCATCGCACGGGACAGGGTCAGCATCTCGATATCGCGATCCTCGATTGCTACTACCACTACCACGAAGTCAGCGTGCACCGCTTCAGTGGCAGCAATGGCGCCATTCAACCGATGCGCTCCGGGCGTCACATGAACTACGTGTGCCCGGGCGGCATCTTTCAAGCTAATGGCGGCGGCGTGATGATCATGGCCTTCCTCCACCACTGGCGCGATCTATGTCGCGCCATGGAGCGCGAGGATCTGATCAGCGCAGCGGGCTGGGATACCGACATCGCCAGGCTTGAACGCCGCGACGAGGTCATTGCCGTCATCGAGGCCTGGCTCGCGACCCAGCCGGACGTCGCGACGGCGATCGCCGCGATGGAGCAACACAATGTGCCCTGCGCGCCGATCCTGTCGGTCAGCGAAACCGTCAGCCATCCCCATCTGCTGGCGCGCGGCACCGTGCGCACCATCAAGGATCGCATTGCCGGCGAGTTTCAGATCCCGGGGCACCCGATACATTCCAATCGCTATGCGGCCAACGATCCGAGTCTTGTTGCGCCCTTGCTCGGCGAGCACAACCGTGAAGTATTGATGGAACTGCTCGGCAAGGATGCCGCGCAAGTCGATGCGCTGGAGAGCCGAGGCGTGTTGCACGCCAAGCCTTATTGAAGGTCGCCGCGATCATCATGGGCCGTCGTAGAATGCCGCCCTTTCACCCGAACTGACAGGATACCCATGGATTTCCACACCGTCGATCAAGCTCTGACCTCGCGCCGCTCGGTGCGCGCCTTCCTGCCCGAGGACGTGCCGCGCGCCACCATCGAACATCTGCTCACCGTCGCTGCGCGTTCGGCATCGGGCACCAATATTCAACCCTGGCAGGTGCACGTGCTGACCGGCGCGGCCAAGTCTCGATTCTGCACAGCGGTTGTGACAGCGTTCAACGATCCGCAGATCGCCGCCGCCCACAGCAGCGAGTTCCCGATCTATCCAAGCGAATGGATTTCGCCGTTTATCGATCGACGACGCAAAGTCGGTTGGGATCTCTATACCCTGCTCGGCATCGGCAAGGGTGATCGCGACCGCACCCACGCGCAGCACGCGCGCAACTTCCAGTTCTTCGATGCACCGGTGGGCTTGATCTTCAGCATCCATCGCTCACTCGGTTATGCGGCGTGGATAGACTACGGCATGTTCCTCGGCAATCTCATGACGGCCGCGCGCGGTCATGGCCTGCATACCTGTCCGCAATTCGCCTTCGCGCAATTCCATCGCATCATCACCGCTGAACTCGAGCTGCCGCCCGATCACAAGGTGTTGTGTGGCATGTCGCTCGGCTACGAAGACACCACCGCCATTGAGAACACGCTGGTCAGTGAACGCGCGCCGCTCAGTGAGTGGGCGACGTTCGTGTCATGACGCGCCTCGCTACCCGCTTCACTGAAATGCTCGGCATTGTCCATCCGGTGATGCAGGAAGGGCTCGGCCCCTACAAGACAGTAGCGCTCGCAGCTGCGGTCTCCAACGCCGGCGGGCTCGGCACGGTCAGCATTCCTGGCATCAGTGAAGAGCCGCGAGCGGGTGCCGCCAAACTGCGCGGCTATATCGAAGCGGCCTGCGCGCTCACCGATAAACCCTTCGCGGTCAACATTCCAGTCGGCACCGACAAGCACGGCAACGTGCCGCCTTTCAGTGCCGCCTATGTGCAAGCGGTGGTTGATGCTGCCAAGGATCGCGACATCGCCAAACGTCTGCGCGTCATCACTACCTCGGCCGGCGCGCCAGGCGGTGCGCGGCGCATGATTGAAGACTCGGGTCTCATCCATATCCATAAGGTCGGTGGCACGCGTCAGGCGATCCGCGCCGTTGCCGATGGCGTCGACATGTTGATCGCATCGGGCTATGAAGCCGGCGGTCATACCCATGCACGACCCGTGCATACCTTCGTGCTCGGCCCGAGCGTAACGGAAGCGGTGGACTGCCCAGTCATTCTCGCCGGTGGCGTGCGCGACGGGCGTGGCCTGGCGGCCGCGCTGGCGATGGGCGCCGAGGCGGTCGCGCTCGGCACGCGCTTCGTCGCGAGTCGCGACAATCCCGACTGGCACGTCAATTACGCGGCGCGCATTCTCGCGGCCAAGGAAGGCGAGGACATTTTATTCCAAGCTTTGTATGGCCCCTCACGCGTACTGCCGAGCCGCGCCATCGCTGAACTCGCGCAGTTCGAACATCAAGCCGGTGTGACGGAAGAAGATCTGACACGCTTCAAGGACGAACGCCTGATCGCCGCACAACGCGATGGCGATATGGACGGCGGCATCCTGCCCTGCGGCCAGATTGCCGGTGCGTTGTCGGAC
>JAYWAC010000126.1:0-2124 GCA_043782755.1 Pseudomonadota bacterium
GCAGCACGGCGGGTGCCGGGCGAGATTTGCTCGGGTGGAGGAGCGCTCATGGGTGTTGCACGGAGGCGCGGGGGCGCGGTTTGAATGTGCGAATGAATTCGCACCTACAGGCGGCCAGTTGTAGGTGCGAATTCATTCGCACATTAATCCCACCATCCTATGCAACTCAACCGGCATCCGCTTCGCGCGCACGCAATTCCACGCGCCGAATCTTGCCGCTCACGGTCTTCGGCAGACTCTCGACGAATTCTATCCGGCGCGGATATTTGTAGGGCGCGGTCACGCGCTTCACATGCTCTTGCAGCTCGGTAACCAGCGCATCGCTGCCTGTATAACCAGGCGCCAGCACCACGAAAGCCTTAACCACGAAACCGCGCGTCACATCGGGGCTCGCCACTACCGCCGACTCGGCGACTGCCGGGTGTTCGATCAAGGCACTCTCCACTTCAAAGGGACCGATGCGATAGCCGGCCGAGAGGATGACGTCGTCGGCACGACTCACGAACCAGAAATAACCATCCTCGTCGATGTAACCGCGATCGCCGGTCAGATACCAGTCACCGATGAAGCAGGCCTGGAAGCGCTCAGCGTCACCGCGATAATCCTTGAACAAACCCGGCGCGCGTAGCGGTTTGACTCGAATCGCGATGTCGCCTTCCTGGTGCGGCGCCAAAGGCTGACCCTGCGTGTCGATGATCGCGAGTTCGACCCCCGGCATGGGCTTGCCCATAGAGCCGAAACGCGGCGTGATGGACGGATGATTGCCACAGACCAAGATCGTCTCGGTCTGGCCATAGCCATCGCGAATGACGAGACCCGTAGCGCGTTTCCAGGTTTCGATCACTTCCGGATTGAGCGGCTCGCCAGCACCCACGCAGTGACGCAGATGGGGAAACTTGTAGGCTGACAAATCCTGCAACACCACCATGCGATAAACCGTCGGCGCGCCACACAAAGTGGTGATCGGATAGTGCGCGAGCAGCTCAAGCGTCTTCTTCGGATCGAACACCGCCGAGTGATGCACGAACACCGTCGCACCCATATTCCACGGTCCGAAGAAACTGCTGTAGGCAGCCTTGGCCCAGCCGGTATCGCTGATATTCCAATGCACATCTTCGGCACGCAGATCGAGCCAATAGCGGCCGGTGATCTGGTGGGCGAGTCCATAGCCGTGACCGTGGATGGTCATCTTCGGATAGCCGGTAGTACCGGAAGTGAAATAGCACAACGCGTCTTCGTCAAAGGCGGTGTCAGCGGTTTCGAAGCGAGTGCTCTGGCCGTGCATGAGGCTGGCGTAGCTGCGCCAGCCGGCACGCTCGCCATCGACCACGATGCGCGTGCGCAGGGTCGGGCATTGTGCTGCCACCTCATCGAGCTTGGCGGCATTGGCGCTATCGGTGATGAAGACCGCAGCCTGTGCGGCATTCATGCGATAGGCGATGTCCTTGGGCGAGAGCTGGGTTGTTCCCGGTGACAGAATGACGCCCATGCGGATGCCAGCCGTGACGATTTCCCACCATTCAAGATTGCGCCCGAGCATGAGCACGATGGTGTCGCCACGTTGGACGCCGGCCGTAGCTAGTGCATTGGCCAGCTGGCAAGAACGATCGCGCACTTCGGCGAACGTACGCTGCTGTTCATTGCCTTCGTCGTCCACCCACCACAAGGCGAGCTTGGCGGGATCCTTCGCCGCCCATTGATCGATCACATCGCGCGCGAAATTGAAACGTGCCGGTGGCGACCACTTGAAACTGGCGCGGGCTTGTTCATAACTCGGTGCGGGTGGGGCGTGACTCATGGTGGCGCTCTCTAGAACCAGTTTTCGTCGGTGGTGAGACAGGTGTCATCGAAACGTATCAGCAGCGCGCAGCGCTCTGCCACCTTGGGCATTTCGTAACGGTAGAAATAACGGCAGGCATTGAGCTTGCCGCGATAGAAATCAACATCGCTACCCTGCGCTGTCGGCAATGCGCGCAGCGCCGCCAGCGCATGGCGCAACCACACCCAGCCCAGCACCACATGACCGAAAGCATCGAGATAGAGGGTGGCGTTGGCCAAGGCAAGCTTGGCGTCACCGCTCTCACGCAAGGCGTCGAGTGCCGCCGTGGTATCAGTGATGATGGT
>JAYWAC010000127.1:0-5589 GCA_043782755.1 Pseudomonadota bacterium
AACCTGTTGTGCATACCGACACCGGCGCCGCGTGAGACCAAGCACACCGATGCGACGCAGCCGCTGGCTGGCTTACGCGTACTGGACTTCGGCTGGGTATGGTCGGCGCCCTGGGTGGGCACCATGCTGGCCGAACTCGGTGCCCAGGTGATTAAGGTCGAACACGCCGCGCGGCCCGACAATCTGCGCCTGTCGGGACGCATTTTTCGTAACGGCCAGCTAATCGAAGGACCGAGCCGCGAAATGTCGCCGATGTATCACCAGATCAATCACGGCAAGCTCGGTATCACGCTCAACGCCAAGGAGCCTCAGGCGCGCGCGTTGCTCGAACGTCTGGCCGGCATGAGCGATGTGGTGGTGGAAAATATGTCGCCGGGATCGATGGAGCGCATGCAGCTCGGCTACGATCATCTGCGCAGCGTGAATCCGCGCCTGGTGATGCTGTCGATGGCGTCCGGCGGACAGTTCGGCGCGCTTTCCTCCATGCGTGCCTATGCACCGACGATATCCTCCTTCGTCGGTCTGGAAGCGCTGATCGGCTACCGTGACGAGACGCCGATAGGTGCGCTCAATTTTGGTTTGGCCGATCCCAATGCTTCGCTACATGCCCTGTTGCCGGTGCTGGCGGGTGTGCGTCGTGCACGGGCCACCGGCGAAGGTTGTTATGTCGATCTGTCCCTGCTCGAAGCGCTCGCCGCCACCTTGCGCCCCTACCTTATCGACGCGCAGATTCACAACCGCCAGCCACCATTGCCCGGCAACAGTCATCCCTCAATGGCGCCCCATGGCATCTATCCGGCGCGCGAGGCCGACGCATGGTTGACCATCGCGGTCACCAATGACGGGCAGTGGCAGACGCTCACAGGCTTCGCACCCGAGGCCGCGTGGGCAAGCGATACGCGCTACATCACCATGCGCGGGCGCCTCGCGCATGTCGCCGAACTCGACGCGCAACTTGCGGCCTGGAGCGTGGAGTTCTCACGTGACTCCCTGGTGGCTCGTCTGCGCAGCGCCGGTATCGCATCTTCGCCGGTGTTATCCATCGAGGAACAATGGCATGACCCGCATTTCGTCGCGCGTGCCATCAAGCATCGCGTCACTATTCCCATCTATGGTGAGGAAGATTTGTTCTGCGCACCCTGGCGTTTCTCGGATTTCGCACCGCGCGTTGAGCGCTGTGGACCGACCACCGGCGAACACAACGATTATGTCTTTGGCGAATTGTTGGGCTTGCCCGCCGCTGAAATCCTTGAATTGAAGACCGCCGGTGTGATCGCCTGATCACTTTTTTGCTACGGACAAAACACCATGTCGAATACCGATCACGCGCAGACCCCGCAAGACAACACGCAGACGCCGGCCTTGTGGGACGGCGCGCTGGAAGAAGCGCGCAGCCTGATAGGTGTCGATTTGCGACGTACCGGTCAGAGCTGGAACACCGAGGCCTCGCCCGATGCAGTGCGCCACTTTTGCTGGGGCATCGGTGATGACAACCCGCTGTTCTGCGAGCCGAGCTACGGCGCGACAACACGCTGGCAGAGCGGCCTCGCGCCGGGCTGCTTCCTGTATACCATCGACACCACCGTGGTCGCGCCCAAGCTGCGCGGCATTCAATGGCTGTATGGCGGCACCGAGTGGGAATGGTTCGAACCGATACGCCATCGCGACAGCTTTACAGTGCGCGCGCGACTGCTGGATGCGGTTGAAAAGCGTGGCGGCAAGGCGCGTGCTTTCATCATTCAGAGCGGCGAAGTGCTGTACACCAATCAACACGGCAAGCTCGTCTGTCGTGCGCTCGGCAACACCGCGCGTACGCCGCGTGCCAAGGCCGAGGGCGGTTTGAAATACGAAGCGCGCGAGCCCCATCGCTACAGCGCCGAACAACTCGAGCATATTGCCCATGCCATCGAGGAAGAGGAATTGCGCGGCGCGGTGCCGCGCCACTGGCAGGACGTCACTATCGGCACCGCCATCCAGCCGATGCTGAAAGGCCCACTCAATATCACCGACATGATCTGCTGGTATGCCGGCGGCGGTCACAGCTATCAGTCCCATCGCCGCGCGCACATGCAGCGCAAACGTCATCCCGCCGATGCCTTCGTCAATGCCGACACCGGCGCGCAGGACAGTGCGGCGCGCGGCCACACCGAGAGCAAGATGGCGCGCGAAGTCGGCATGCCCGGTGGCTATGACGTCGGCACCCAACGCATCTCCTGGCTCGGTCAATTGATGACGAACTGGACGGGCGACGATGGCTTTCTGCGCAAGCTCAGCGTCAGCCTGCGACGCCCGAACATCTTTGGCGATGTGTCCTGGTGTCGAGGGCAGGTCGTCGACAAACGCGTGGAGGATGGTCTGTATCTGGTCGATCTTGAGCTTGCGGTCGTCAATCAACTTGATGAGACCACCGCTATCGGCACGGCGGTGGTGGCCTTGCCGTCACGCGTCGACGCGTCGGCGCGATGACGGACGTGGATAGCATGCGTAACGAACACCTGCTGTCCGGCATCCGCATACTCGATCTAACGCGCGTACTCGCCGGCCCGACCTGCACGCGGCTATTTGCCGAGATGGGCGCCGACGTGATCAAGGTTGAGGCGGCGCCCCATGGTGAGATGGCACGCGCACTCGGCCGCCTGCGCAACGATCGCAGCCTGCATCTCATTCAGCAAAATCTGAACAAGCGCAGTCTGTGTGTCGATTTGCGCAAGCCTGAGGGTATCGATCTCCTTCGCCGCCTGGTGCCCCATTGCGATGTGGTGGTCGAGAACTTCCGGCCCGGTGTGCTGGCCGCCATGGGCTTAGGCTTTGCAGCACTTAAGGCGCTGCGTGCGGACATCATCCTGTGTTCGATCTCCGCGCTCGGGCAACAGGGGCCGTTATCACACAAACCCGGTTATGACGTCATCGCTCAGGCCTATTCCGGCGTGACTTCAATGATCGGTGAGCCAGATGCTCTGCCCTCGCTGCCGAGTCTCGCCATCGGCGACATCAGCACCGGCGTGCATGCTGCCTTCGCGGTCGCGGCGGCGCTCGTGCATCGCTTTCGCACCGGTCGCGGTCAGGCCCTCGATATCGCGCTGCTCGATTGCTATTACCACTATCACGAAGCGAGTGTGTATCAGGCCAGCGCCAGCGAGGGCCGACTCGACCCGACGCGTGGCGGACGGCATTACACCTACGTCTGTCCTAACGGCGTATTCCGCGTCAAAGAACGCGCCGTCGTCATCGTCGCCTTCCTGCACCACTGGCCGGATCTCTGCGCGGCCATGGCGCGCGCCGACATGGTCAGCGATCCGCGCTACGCGAACGATGCCGCCAGGGTGGCGCACCGTGGCGAAGTCATCGAGATCATCGAAACCTGGCTCGATACGTTTGCCGATGCCGACGCGGCTATTGCTCATCTCGAAGCGCACAACGTGCCCTGCGCGCCGGTGTTGAGCGTCAAGGAGACGCTTAGTCATCCACATTTTCTCGAACGTAGCACGGTGCGCACGGTGGCCGATCCAATAGCCGGCACATTTCAGATCCCGGGCATGCCGATCAGGACTTCCGACTATCCGGCCGATCTACCCTATGTGGCGCCGCTGCTCGGCCAACACAATGCCGAGATACTTGGCGAATTGCTCAGCATGAGTGCGACCGAGATAGCGACGCTGGCGGCAGACGGCGTATTAGTCGAGGGACCGAACTAGAGATCAGCAAGGTCGGGTCTCGCTCAGAGTTCGCAAACACTCAATAAAGTTCGAACGGGGAGACATCGATGTCTGCATTGATGAGTGACAAGCAAGTCATTCAACGGGTGCTGGATCACGCCACGGCACAAACAACCGATCTTGGCGACACGGTGTGGCGCGAGCCCGTTGCAAGCTATCAATCTGAACAGCGCTTTGCCGAGGAGATGGAACTCTTCAAGCGCCTGCCCATGGTCTACTGCCCATCGGCTGCGCTGGCGGAGAACGGCGCCTATGTAGCACGCAGCTTGGCCGGTGTGCCGTTGGTGGCGGTGCGCGGTAACGATGGTGTGGTGCGCGCGTTTCATAACAGTTGTCGCCATCGCGGCATGATGCTGGTCGAAGGCGACGGCAAAGTGGGTGGCTTGGTGTGCCCCTATCACGCCTGGGTCTATGGCCTGGATGGCAGTCTCAGAAGCACGGGCGGCGCCGATGGTTTTCCGGGGCTCGACGCGCGCGCCCATGGCCTCGTGCAGGTTCACGCCGAGGAACGTGGCGGGTTGGTGTTCGTTACGCAGAAAGAGCCGGTCTCAAACGGCGCGCTGGCCAATCTTCCCGATCTCATGGCGCCAGGCCAGGAAGTATTCGAATACAGCAGCTTCACCGACGAGGCGAACTGGAAGCTGTTGCTTGAAACCTCCATGGAGGGCTACCACATCAAGGCCCTGCACCGCACCAGCTTCTTCCCTTACGGTTTTGACAACCTCAACGTGGTGGAAACTTTCGGCACCAATTCCCGCATCGTGTTTCCGTTTCGTCGCATCGAGAAGCTGCGCGAGATACCGCCCGATGAATGGCGTGTCGATGGCATGCTGACCTACGTCTATCAGCTGTTCCCGAATACGCGGCTCGCGACGTTATCCAGCCATTACCTGCTGGTGATCCTGGAACCAGAGACCGTCACGCGCTCGCGCTGGGTAATCTATCGTCTGCGCCCACCGAGCGCCGACCAGCAAGCTATCGATCTCGAAAAATCCAAACGCGACGCGGCATTCATCAAAGACAACGGCGTGGTGGAAGACCGTGCCGCTGCCTGTTCCATTCAGGCCGGCATGGCCGGCACAGGCAATACGCATTTCACTTTCGGGCGATTTGAAAAAGCAGCGGTGCATTTTCATGAGCAGCTGGCCGCGCATCTGGCATTGCTGGAGAACGCGCAGGTAGCAGAGCGGCGCTGATATTCCATCGCCCGTTCTGCCAGTGTGATGTTCCGTGATGAGTCTTCGTGGCGTAGCTGATAGATAAGATCCATCGGTGCGGACGACGCATCGGGTCAAGGGGTCAGAGTCTTCGAAGCTGTTTCTCGCGCAGTTCCGCCGCACCCAATCAAGGGGTCAGAGTCGCTGATACGGGTGTGAAGTCACTACGGTTTGCACGTAATCATTAGAATCAGCGGCTCTGCCCCCTTGATGCTGGTCGATGAAGGCCGCTTCAGTTGCTACCCTTGCGACCGTCACCCCGTCGGGAAGAAGGTGAGCGCGCGCCCATGAGTATTGACGCTACAGTGACCAGCAAGGGTCAAATAACGATCCCCAAGAAGATCCGGGACGACCTCTGTATAAAGGCCGGCGACCGGCTCGCGTTTACGCTGCTGCCGGATGGCGCGGTTTTGATGCGGGTAAAGAACAAGAGCGTCATGACCTTAGCTGGCAGTCTGCGCAAGCGGGGTAGAAAGGCGTTGGCAATTGGGCAGCTCTCGCGTTGATGATCGGGAGCGATACCAATGAGTTCATGTGTTTTCACGCAGTCAGTGATTTGCGCGCTCAAGGGGTCAGAGTCTTTGAAGCTGCTTCTCGCGCGGTTTCAATACGGCCACGCTGATATCAAGTACTCTGACCCCTTGATCTGCAAAGCT
>JAYWAC010000128.1:0-14887 GCA_043782755.1 Pseudomonadota bacterium
TTAGATCAGAGAGCAGCATGGTCGTCGATCATCTATCTCTTTGTTCGACCACCACTTCTGTGGAAATTACGTGGGGATATCTCAGCGTCTGACCCACAACTAAACGTGCGCGCGCACATTCAAATTCTCCTGTCATTACCTCGCATACCACTGTGGGTCAGACTTCAGCCTGACACTCTCTTGCAGAGCTTCTCCCTGCTAATGGCTTTGAATGTCAGACGGAAGTCTGACCCACAACTAAACATGCTCGCGCACATTCAAATTCTCCCGCCATCGCCTTGCATACCACTATGGGTCAGACTTCAGTCTGACACTCTCTTGCAGAGCTTGTCCCTGCTAATGGCTTTGAATGTCAGACGGAAGTCTGACCCACAACTAAGCGTGTTCGCCCCGCGCGCCCGCCAATACCCGGCCCACGGCCGCCGTGCGCGTCTCTACACCGAGTTTCACGAAGATGCGTTCAAGATGTTTGGTGACAGTGCGTGGACTGATATCGAGAATCATCGCGATGTCGCGATTGGTCTTGCCGGCGGTCACCCATTCCATGACCTGGGCTTCGCGCGCGGTCAGACCATGACTGTCGATGAGACGCGTCGCCGACGCTGCCTGTGCATGATCGAGTAGCAATAGATATTCACCGGCATCGACCGCGCCGCAGAACTCCATGGTCAAGGCGCCGGCACCTTCGGTCAGCGTAAATGGTGTCGCGCCTTCTTCACTAGCCACCTGGCGCGCGAGCCAAGACACACAGACCGCCGGCAGGCGTTGCTCGATGGCAAGCGCCGCGAGACGCGTGCGGGCGCTTGAACTCGTGGTGGTAATGACACCGTCGGTGGTGACCGTCAGGCTCGGCCGCGGCCAGGCTTCAACCGTGCCTTGCGCACGCCGCAACTCGCGGGAACGGCCGATGTGGGTAGCGATGCGCGCCAGGATCTCCGCTTCACGCACCGGCTTGGTCACGTAATCGACCGCACCGTGATCGAAGCCGCGCACCACATCGGCGGTAGCGGTCAGCGCGGTCATGAAGATGACCGGGATCTCGCGGGTGTCCTCGCGCGCCTTCAAACGCTCACAGGTCTCAAAGCCGTCCATGCCGGGCATCACCGCATCGAGCAGAATCACGTCGGGCTTGACCAGTTCGAGCTGCCGCAAGGCGGTGTGACCACTCAAGGCCACCAGCACTTCATAGCCGGCATCGGCCAGTGCGTCGGAGAGGAAGGCGAGATTGGCCGGCGTGTCGTCGACGATCATGACCTGGTGACGTTCTTCAATCGGCATATTCATGGCTTTCTCCGGCGCCGATGAAGGCGAGCATTTCAGTAAAAAGAAATTCCCGCGCCAGACGTCGTAGCTCGCCGACCAGCGGTGCATGCATCTCATCGAGTGTTTCGATCTCGTCGATGGCGGCGAGCACCGCGCGGATGTGACCGATACGCGCGGCCTGCGCGAGACGGGCATGTAGCATGGCTGGCAAGGCCGGCATGCGTCGTCCACCGCTTTGCCACACATCGGTCGGCACACGGCCATGCAGCCAGCGTAGCGCCAGATGATGTTCGAGCTGCGTGATGAGTTCTTCGAAGTGCACCGGCTTCAACAGAAAGGCACTCGCACCAGCAACGAAGCAGGCCTCGCGGGTTTCCTCGAAACCATCGGCCGAAACGATCAGGATGGGGCGCCGCCAACCTTCCGCGCGCAGGCGTCGTGTCAGTTCCAGTCCGCCGGGTTCACCCATGGCGAGATCGAGTAACAGCGCATCGAAACGCGCGCGCTCGATTTGCGCCAGCGCGTCGGCGCCATCAACCGCCTGGGCGACCTGAAAGCCGAGCGGTTCGAGCATGCCGCACAACACCAAGCGATGGGCACCTTGATCATCGGCAACCAATAACTGGCGACGCGCGCCACGATAGCCAACGATAGGTGGCCGGCCACGGTCGACCTGACGCACCGCGCGCAACTTGGGCAATAACAGACGCACGCGGAAATTGCTGCCGCATCCCGGTACGCTGTCGGCGGTCAGCTCGCCGCCCATCAAGCCGGTCAGCAGGCGCGCAATGGTCAAGCCCAAGCCGACACCGGGTGTCGCGCCAACACCGCGTTCAAAGGGCTGAAAGATGCGTTCCAGATCCTGAGGCGCAATGCCCGGTCCCGTGTCGGCAATCAGGAAGCTGGTGGTTTCGCGCCGGCAATCAACCGCCAGGGTGACCTGCCCATTGCGCGTGAACTTGAGTGCGTTCGACAACAGATTGATCAGGATCTGGGACAAACGCTTGTCGTCGCAGCGCACGCCAGCCGGCAGCTCGCCTTCTACGACGAAGTCGAACGTCAGCCCCTTCTCCGCCGCCTGCGGCCGGAACATGTCGATGAGTTGATTGAGCAGCGCCGGGAAATCCGTTTCGCGCGTTGAGAGTTGCAGCTTGCCGGCTTCGATGCGCGCGATGTCGAGGATGTCATCGGCCAGACGCAACAGGTGTTCGCTGGCGCGCCGCATGACTTCCAGTTGGCCGCGATAGCGCGGCGGCAGTGCGGCGTCACGTTCGGCGATCTGGGCGTAGCCGATGATGCTGTTCAACGGCGTGCGCAATTCGTGGCTCATGCCGGTCAGGAAACGACTCTTGGCCAGACTCGCCGCCTCGGCCACTTCCTTGGCATTTTGCAGCGCGCGATCGGTGGCTTGATGGTCGGCAATTTCCTGCAACAGCAAGGTGGTCTGACGGGCCGACTCTTCCTGGGCAACGCGGCGACTTTCACGGGTCAAGACCAGTAGCCAGGACACCACACCGACCGCCACCAGCAAGCCTGCCCAGATCTTGATCAGCGAGGTTTCCATCAACTGCGAACGCTCAAATCCGGCGGTCGGCAGACCTTGCATATAGAGATGGAAATAGACCGTCGCGAGCAGCGCCGAGACGATCGCGCCAAGCAGTGCGAAGGTCAGGGTGAAATCGCGCAGACGCGGATCAATACGCGCGAACGCGTTGAGACGCGGCGCCGGCCCTATACTCACGGGCTTCTTGCAGGCATCGCCACAACGCGCGTCGATCGAACAACACAGCGAACAAATAGGTCCGGCATAGACCGGGCAATGGGCCATGTCCTCGCCTTCGAATTCGTTCTCGCAGATACAGCAGACATGGCTGGCCGCGCCGGTCATGCCCACTTGCGGCGGGCGCGCGATGTAGTAGCGCCCACCGGTAGCCCAGGCAATACAGGGCGCGAGCACAAAGGCCGTGGCGAGTGCGATGAAGGAAGCGAAGGCCTGGGCCCACTGCCCGAGCGTGCCGCTGAAGGCCAGGATTGAGACCAGCGAACCGACCAGGGTCGAGACCACGCCTACCGGATTGATGTTGTGCAGATGTGCGCGCTTGAATTCGATATAGGGTGGCTCAATCCCAGCGGCTTGTTGACCACCAGATCGGCCACCAGCGCGCCTATCCAGGCGATGGCGATACACGAGTAAACGCTCAGCACTTGTTCCAACGCCTGATAGAGCCCGACCTCCATCAGCAGCAAGGCAATCGCGACGTTGAACACCAGCCATACCACGCGACCTGGGTGGCTGTGAGTCAGGCGCGAAAAGAAATTGCTCCAGGCCAGCGACCCGGCATAGGCATTGGTGACGTTGATCTTCAACTGCGAAAGCAGCACGAAAACGGTGGCCGCCGCCAAGGCCAACTTCGGTGAATCGAAGACATAGGAGAAGCCAACCACGTACATGAGAGTCGGATCCTCGGCGCGGTAGGGCGGGAACTGCTGCTGAATGACCAGAAAAGCTAAGAAGGTGCCGGCCAGTTGTTTCAACAAGCCGGGTAACACCCAGCCCGGCCCCGCGCCTATCACGGCTGCCCACCAGCGTCGTTTGTTATGCGCGCCACGCTCCGGCAGAAAGCGTAGGAAGTCGACCTGTTCGCCGATTTGCGCGATCAGTGAGAAACACACCGTGGTGGCGGCACCGAACAGCAGAGGATCGAACTTCGTGCCACCCGGCGAGTAGCCACCAAAGGTCGTCCAGGCGGTGAACAGCGAGGGGTCCTTGTGTGCCACGAAGACAAACGGCAACACCGCTAGCAGTGCCCACGGCATAAAGGTCCACAACTGCAATTTGGACAGGCGCGTGATGCCGTGCAGGACGAAGGGAATGATCGCCAGCGAACTGGCGAGATAGCCGAAAGCCAAGGGCCAGTTGAAGTACAACTGGAACATCAAGGCCATGATGGCGGCTTCGATGGCAAAGAAAATGAAGGTGAAGGAGGCGTAGATCAGCGAGGTGATGGTCGAGCCGAGATAACCGAAGCCCGCGCCGCGCGCTAGCAAATCAATGTCGACATTGAAACGCGCCGCGTAGTAGCTGATCGGTAGCCCGGTCAGAAAAATCACCACCGCCACCGCGACGATCGCGCACACCGCGTTGGTGAAACCATAGCTCACCATCACCGCGCCGCCGATGGCTTCGAGCGCCAGGAAAGAGATCGATCCCAAGGCAGTCGCGGCAACACGCGCTTCAGACCATTTACGGAAACTGCGCGGCGCAAAGCGCAACGCGTAGTCTTCCATGGTCTCTGTTGCGACCCAGGCGTTGTATTCACGGCGCACGCGCAGGATGCGCTGGGTGGCGGCAGGTACGCTCATTCAATCGACCATCTTGCGCTCGAGTGTCGAAGCGCAGTCAGTCTTGTCATTCATCACGATCACTTGTCCGCACCGTGCCGGTGCTCTGCGCCATGGCTACAAGACATCTCAGTATCCACACAGTGCGTGAGCAAGGGTCATGCCACGCATGCCGCGCGATCCGTGCACGCATCAATTGCCGCAGCCACACGACTTACTCGTTTGAAGTCCCTCGTCGAGCATCACGCTTTGCACCGCATGGGTGCCGAATCGATGCGTCTTGCACTCCCACGGCTCCCCCTTGCAAGCGCAACGGCGCACGCGTCGTGACGTACGACAAAGTGCGTATTGTGCGTTGCGGCACTGAATCGCTTAATCGCTCCACGACCAGCACACACAGCGGTCAAGCGATTTGTCACCGACCCGGAGGAATCCAATGAAACGCGAAATTTACGAAGCACCGTCGACTCTGCGCGCCATCACGCGCAGCCTGCGCCATCTCTTGTTTGGCGTGATCGCGAGTGCCGCACCACTGCTCGCGCACGCCGCGAATCCGACCACCGCCGAAATCAACACCACCGGCCTCGCTGTCACCGACACCACCGTCACGGTGGGCCAGTTACACTCCGCGACGGGCACCATGGCCATCAGCGAAACCGGTTCCATTCAGGCCGAGCGCCTCGCCATCGATCAGATCAACGCGATGGGCGGCATCCTCGGTCGCAAGATAGAAATCATTCAGGAGGACGGCGCCAGCGACTGGCCGACCTTCGCTGAAAAAGCCCGCAAGCTGCTGGTCAACGACAAGGTCGCGGCGGTATTCGGCTGCTGGACGTCGGCCTCACGCAAGGCCGTGCTGCCGGTGTTCGAGAAAGAAAACGGCATGCTCTACTACCCGACCTTCTATGAAGGTCTTGAGCAGTCGAAGAACGTGATCTACACCGGTCAAGAAGCCACCCAGCAGATCCTCGCTGGCCTCGACTGGTTGGCCAAGACCAAGGGCGCCAAGAAGTTTTACCTAGTCGGCTCGGATTACATCTGGCCGCGCACCTCCAACAAGATCGCGCGCAAGCACATCGAGAACGTGCTGCACGGCGAAGTGGTCGGCGAAGATTATTTTCCGCTCGGCCACACCCAGTTCGGTTCGCTCATCAACAAGATCAAGCTGAAGAAACCTGATGCGGTCTACAGCATCATCGTCGGCGGCAGCAACGTCGCGTGGTGGAAGCAGCTCAAAGCTGCGGGCGTGACCTCCGACAAGCAAACCATCCTCACCATCTCGGTCACCGAGGACGAAATCCTCGGCATAGGCGGCGAGAACATGGTCGGCTTCTACGCCGCCATGAAGTACTTCCAGAGTCTGGATAACGACAACAACAAGAAGTTCGTGGCCGCCTTCAAGGCCAAGTATGGCGAGAAGTCCGTCATCGGCGACGTCACCCAGGCCGCCTACTTGGGTCCATGGCTATGGAAAGCGGCGGTCGAGAAGGCCGGCAGCTTTGACATCGACAAGATTGCTGCGGCCTCGCCCGGCATAGAGCTCAAGACCGCGCCGGAAGGCTATGTGAAGGTCCACGACAACCATCACCTATGGAGCAAGCTGCGCATCGGCGAAGCGCTCGCTGATGGCCAGTACAAAGTCATCTACGAATCGGATCTCATCGAACCCAATCCCTTCCCCAAGGGTTATCAGTAAGCATGACCCGAGCCACCGCGCTCACGGACGAGCGCGGTGGGTCAATGCATGGGCGGCTTAGCCGTCCCGCACACAACCTCGACACGCGCGGAGCACAGACGATGGACGGCATGTCATTTTCGGAATTCGGTTCAGTACTCATCATGCAGGGCTTCAATGGGCTCTCCTACTTCAGCGTACTGCTGCTGATGGCCTTAGGCTTAGCCATCATCTTCGGCCAGATGGGCGTCATCAACATGGCCCATGGCGAATTTCTCACCATCGGTGCCTACACCACTTATCTGCTCTCGGTGCTGTCGGCGAGCTACGCGCCGTGGTTCGAAAACTATTACTTCATCGCCGCGATTGTGGTTGGATTCGGCGTCGCCTTTGTCATCGGCTACCTGGTCGAGTGGTTGATGATCAGACATCTGTATAAGCGACCACTCGACTCGCTGCTCGCGACCTGGGGCTTAAGTCTCATCATGCAGCAGACGTTCCGTTCGACCTTCGGGCCGAAAGAAGTCAGCGCCACCCTGCCGGCCTGGTTGATGGGGTCCTACTCACCGAAAGAAGGTCTCGACATTCCCTTGAACGGCCTGTTCGTGATGGGCCTGACTTTGCTGCTGACCTGTTCGGTCGCCGCCGTCATGTTTTATTCGCGCTGGGGTTTGCGCGTGCGCGCCACCACGCAGAATCGCGCCATGGCCGGTGCCGTCGGCATCGACACCGGCAAAATCGATCGTCTCACTTTTGCCCTCGGCTGCGGCATCGCCGGTGTCGCCGGCGCAGCCTTCACCACCATCGGTTCGACCGGCCCGACCAGCGGTTCGCTCTACATCGTCGATACCTTCCTGGTGGTGGTCTTTGGCGGCGCGCAAAGTCTGCTCGGCACGATTGCCTCGGCCTTCTCCATCGCTCAGACCAACTCGACGCTGGAGTTCTTCATGACCGGCTCGACAGCCAAGGTCATCACGCTCGCGACCATCATCGGCATTCTCATGCTCAGGCCCGAGGGTCTGTTCCGCCTGCGCGTGCGCAAGTGAAGCGGCCGGTCACGACCCCACGAGGAGAAGACTCATGACCACACTCTCCCTAGCCCAAGCCAAACCCCAGAGCGCGCTCGCCTGGCGCGCCTATCTGCCGCTCGCGGTGCTCGCAGTATTCATCCTCGCGGTGCTGCCACTGACGCTCGACCTGTTTCGTTTGAATCTGGTCGGCAAATATCTGACCTACGCCTTCGTCGCTATCGGTCTCGTGCTGTGCTGGGGTTACGGCGGCATCCTGAGCTTAGGCCAAGGTGTGTTCTTCGGTCTCGGCGGCTATGCGATGGCGATGTTCCTCAAGCTCGAAGCCTCCGATCCGGAAAGCACCAAGATTCAGTCCACACCCGGCATCCCCGACTTCATGGACTGGAATCAGATCACCGCCCTGCCAGCGCTGTGGCAACCTTTTCACAGCTTGACCTTCACTCTGTTTGCCATCGTGCTGGTGCCGGGGCTGCTGGCCTTCGTGCTCGGCGTCGCGATGTTCAAACGGCGCGTCGGCGGTGTGTACTTCGCGATCATGACTCAGGCTTTCGCCGCCATGCTGAGCATCCTCATCATCGGCCAGCAGGGTTACACCGGCGGTGTCAATGGCATCACCGATCTCAAGACCTTGCACGGCTGGGACATCCGCACTGATCACGCTAAGTACGTCCTGTATTTCTTGAATGCGGGGCTCTTGCTCGGCTGCGTGCTGCTCGGCCAACGGGTGCTCAAGACCAAGTTCGGCAAGTTGCTGCTGGCATTGCGCGACAAGGAAGAGCGCGTGCGTTTCTCGGGTTACGACGTGGCGGCTTTCAAAGTCTTCATCTTCACTCTCGCCGCGATGCTCTCGGCTATCGGTGGCGCGATGTTCACTCTGCAGGTCGGCTTCATGTCGCCGTCTTTCGTCGGCATCGTGCCATCCATCGAGATGGTGATCTTCACCGCCGTCGGTGGACGACTGTCCTTGGTTGGCGCGGTCTACGGCAGTCTCGCTGTCAACTTCAGCAAGTCCTATTTCTCTGAAAGCTTTCCGCAGCTGTGGCTGTTCTTGATGGGCGGCCTGTTCATCGCGGTGGTGATGCTGTTTCCTAACGGCCTGGCGGGTCTCGGCGACAACCTGCGCGGCTGGCTGGGCCAGTGGCGTGCACGCAAGGCGCCAAGCCCGCCGACGCGCGGTACGAATCATGCCCCCACATCCCCCAACGACGAACCCGCAGCACCCACCGCGCTGCGTGCGAAAGGCGGTGCGGCATGAGCGGCGCACGTATCGTGCTCGCGGTCGAGAACCTGTCGGTATCGTTTGACGGCTTCAAGGCGGTTGACTGTCTCGATCTCTACGTCGAACAGAACGAACTGCGCGTAGTCATCGGCCCCAATGGCGCTGGCAAGACCACCCTGCTCGATCTGATCTGTGGTCGCACCCGCGCCACGGAAGGCTCGATCCGCTTCAAGGATATGGAGCTGACCAAGATGCCGGAGTACGAACGCGTGCGACGTGGCATCGGACGCAAATTCCAGACGCCTTCGATCTACGAAAACCTGACCGTGTTGGAGAACCTCGAGGTCTCCTACCCGCGCGGTCGCAGTGTATTTGGCAGTTTATTCTTCCGTCGTGACCAGGCCTTGCTGGATCGTGTCAAGGAAGTCGCAGAACTCATCTATCTCAACGATCGCCTCGACGATGCCGCCGAACTCCTGAGTCATGGCCAGAAGCAGTGGCTCGAGATCGGCATGTTGCTCATGCAAGATCCGGAACTGTTGATGCTCGACGAACCGGTAGCCGGCATGAGCGTCAGCGAACGCCAGAAGACCGCCGAGCTCTTGACCCGCATCTCTAACAACCGCTCCGTGATCGTCATTGAGCACGACATGGAATTCGTCAAAAGCATCGCGCACCGCGTGACCGTATTGCATCAGGGCAAAACGCTGGCCGAAGGCAGCATGGACCACGTGCAGGCCGATCCGCGCGTGATCGAAGTCTATCTCGGACATTGAGCCGCGCTGCGGCCTGGGAGGCGCTATGTTGGAAGTACGCGATTTCACCGTCAGCTACGGCGAAAGCGAAGTCGTGCATCAAGTCGGCTTCGATGCCGGCGAGGGCGAGATACTGGCGGTCATGGGCCGCAATGGCATGGGCAAGAGCACCTTGTTCAAGTCGCTGATCGGCATTCTGCCGAGCCGCGCCGGTTCACTGAAATTGGCGGGACAGGATCTGGCCAACATGCCGAGCCATAAACGCGTCGCCCACGGCCTCGCCTATGTGCCGCAGGGGCGCATGGTGTTTCCCGCCTTGACCGTCATAGAAAACGCATTGACCGGCCTACGTAATCGCAAAGACAACATCCCCGAGGAAATCTACAGCCTGTTTCCAATCCTGCGCGAGATGCGGCACCGCAAGGCCGGCAATCTGTCCGGCGGTCAGCAGCAACAGCTGGTGATCGCGCGCGCCCTGGTGACTAACCCCAAGGTGCTGCTGCTCGACGAGCCGACCGAGGGCATACAGCCTTCCATCATCAAGGATCTCGCGCGCCTGCTCATGGAGATCAAGAAACTGCATGGCCTGACCATCGTGATCTCCGAGCAGGTCTTGAGCTTCGCGCTTGAAATCGCCGATCGCCTGCTGGTCATCGAACGTGGACACATCGTCGATGAGATGACCCGCGCCAACGCCGATAGCGCGACCCTGGGTCGCTACCTCTCGGTGTAGTAATCACCCTCATTGTTCATCACGCAAGGAGAAACCCCATGCTCGAAGTATTGATCCCGGCCGATCCGCAGAAGGCACCGGCAGACCACGGCGGCACGATACACAACCGCTGGCATCCCGATATTCCGATGGTCGCGACGGTCAAGCCGGGGGCCTCGTTTCGTGTTGAATGCGTCGATTGGACCGGCGCGCAGATCAAGGACGACGACTCGGCCAACGACGTACGCGACGTCGATCTGACCAAGGTCCACTACCTTAGCGGGCCGATCGGGGTAGAAGGCGCCGAGCCCGGTGATCTCTTAGTGGTCGACATACTCGACATCGGCACGCTGCCGACCTCGGATTGGGGGTTCACGGGTCTGTTCGACAAGAAAAACGGCGGCGGCTTCTTGACCGATCACTATCCCGACGCGCGCAAGGCCTGCTGGAACTTCGAAGGCATATTCGCCAAGTCGCGACATATTCCCGGCGTGAGCTTCGCCGGCATCATGCATCCGGGTCTCATCGGCTGCCTGCCGTCCCATGATCTGTTGAAGACCTGGAACACCCGCGAAGCGGCGTTGTTCGCAACCGACCCCGGCCGCGTACCCGCGCTGGCGGCCCTGCCCTATGCCGACACCGCGCTGATGGGCAAGATGAGCGGCAGCGCGGCCAAGGCAGCAGCAGAAGTCGGCGCACGCACCGTGCCGCCGCGCGAACACGGCGGCAACTGCGACATCAAGAATCTCTCGCGCGGTTCGAAAGTGTATTTCCCGGTCTATGTGAAGGGCGGCGGTCTATCGATGGGCGACCTGCACTTCTCCCAGGGCGATGGTGAGATCACCTTCTGCGGCGCGATCGAAATGGCGGGCTGGATAGAACTACACGTCGAAGTGATCAAGGGCGGCATGGCGAAGTACGCCATCACCAATCCGATCTTCAAACCGAGTCCACTCGAACCGCGCTATAACGACTATCTGATCTTTGAAGGTATCTCGGTCGACGAAGCCGGCACGCAACATTACCTCGATGCCCACGTCGCCTATCGGCGCGCCTGTTTGAACGCCATCGCGTACATGAAGAAATTCGGTTACACCGGCGAGCAGGCCTACGCGATTCTCGGTACCGCACCGGTAGAAGGGCACATCAGCGGCATCGTCGACATCCCCAATGCCTGCGCGACGCTGTGGTTGCCTACCGGCATCTTCGATTTCGACATCCGCCCCAACGCCCATGGTCCAACGGTGCAGACCTTTGGCGGTATCGATCTGGCGCGCGCGAGCTGAAGCTGAACAGGCCGATGGCATACACAGACAGTGTGCCGTCGAGCCGATAACCCGGAGGAATTCCATGCCCTTCTACGAATACCAGTGCGAATGCGGCAGCGACTTTTCACTGCGACGTGCGATTGCCGCACGCGATGTGCACGCGCCCTGCCCCGCTTGCGGCGCCGGCAGTCGCCGACGCATCGTCGCGCCCCGTCTGGCGGCGGTCGGTCGCGAGACACGCCTTGCCCATGAACGTAACGAACGCGCTGCGCATGAGCCGCGTGTACACCGAGCCGGCAGCGAAAGTGTCGGGCATACCCATGGCCCGGGTTGCGGCCATGGCCATGTGCAGCGACATAAGAGCGGAGCGTCGCGGCCGTGGATGCTAGGGCATTAGGCGTCGCCCCTGTGGATCAGACTTCAGTCTGACCCACAAGGAGTGCTGGCTACCGATCACCTATTCAATGGCCGTCGCGCCGACGTTATCGTTATCGCCTGTCCGGGCAGTGCGATGCGTTGGCGCTGACGGCCGCCCTCGGCCCTCGTGTCCCTGGTGATTTGATTGTGGGTCGGACTTCAGTCTGACATTCACATGCGCGCCGCGCTGTTCAATCCTCTGGAAGGAGTGTCAGACTTCAGTCTGACCCACAAGACTCCAGCGAGGATCGCCCATGTCCGCCGTCGTCAATCGCCAGGTCGTGCTCAGCGCCCGTCCTACTGGCATTCCCCAGGCTGAACACTTCGCCATCGTCGAGACCACAGCAGCGGTGCCGGGACTTGATCAGGTCCTGGTGCGAAACATCTTTCTGTCGGTCGAGCCGGCCATGCGCGGCTGGGTGTCGGACCTTGGCAATTATTCGGCGCCGGTAGAAATCGGCGCGGTGATGCGCGCGCTCACGGTCGGTCGTATCGAGGCCTCGAATCTGGCCGGCTATGGCGTGGGTGAATACGTCACCGGCATGTTTGGCTGGCAGGACTATGCGGTGGTCGGTGCTGCTGTCATCCAGCGCAAGGTCGCGGAACAAGGCTTGTCGATTTCGACTTCGCTAGGCGTGCTCGGCATCAACGGCCTGGCCGCCTACTTCGGTCTGCTGGAAGTCGGTCAGCCGCGCGATGGCGAAACCGTGGTGGTGTCGACCGCCGCCGGTGCGGTCGGCTCCTGTGTCGGACAAATCGCGAACATCAAAGGCTGTCGCACGGTCGGCATCACCGGCGGCGCGGCGAAGAAGGCGCTGTGTACCGGTGAATTCGGTTACAGCGCGGCCATCGACTATAAGAGCGAGGACGTCGGCGCGGCGCTCGATGTCGCCTGCCCGGAAGGTATCGACGTCTATTTCGATAACACCTCGGGCGCCATCACCGACGCCGTATTGCCGCGCCTCAAGGTCGGCGGGCGCGTGGTGATCTGCGGCACGGCCTCGATCGCGAACTGGAATCCGCTGCCACTCGGCCCGCGCTTCGAGCGCATCCTGTTGACCAAGCGGGCACGCATGCAGGGCTATGTGATTTTCGACTACGCACCACGCTACGGTGAAGCGCTGGCCGAACTCACACCGTGGGTGCAGGCCGGCAAGATTCACTTCCGCGAGGACATCCTCGCTGGCATCGAGCATGCGCCCGACGCCATCGCTGGTCTCTATCGCGGCGACAATCTCGGCAAACGTTTGATCAGGATCGCGCGGGAGAACTGAGCCGCACCGGCGCGTCGTCGGCCTGCAAGGCCGCCTCGACGTGGGGCGGCACCATGCCCTTGGCGCGATATTCATCGAGTAGCGTGTGCGGAATCTCATCGTAGTTGCCTATCGGCCCGCGGCAGGCGGCGGCGCCACACAGACACACAAAGCGGAACGGGAAGGCTATCTGGGTCATACCGTAGTCGAAATACAGTTCTGCGCCGGCGGCGATGTCGCGGTTCGCGACCAGATAGTAAAGGCCGGCCTCGCTCTGAATATAGGTGTTGGGCGCGCAGGAATGATTGACGAAATCGTCCGCCCCGCCCGACAGTGCATAGAACTCGTCCACGCCTATCTGCAGGAAGCCATCGCCATCGCCGGCCGCCGCCGCGCGCTCGACGACGCGTCGTCCAACCCGTGGTCCGACGAATTCCAGAATGCGCGCGCCGGCGAGCACCGGCTCCAGCACGAACACCCCATGACCACCATGGGAGACCCTCACTTCCACCTGCGGATAGCGAGTCATTTGTACTTGTCGTCCATCATCCACAACCCTGCACCTCAACGGCACGATTTCGCCGCCGGTGCACATGCTATAACCTCAGGCCCGCTGTGAGTACCTGCTCCCCGAGGATTTTGATCATGCGCAAGCTCTATCACTGTGCCGGTGCGCGCTCCATGCGCAGCGTGTGGCTGCTCAACGAACTCGGCCTTGAGTTCGAATTGGTGAGCTTGGGTTTTTCGATGGCGGCGCTGCGCGCGCCGGAATATCTCAAGATTTCGCCGCTGGGTCGTGTGCCTTGTCTGGTCGATGGTGACGTCACCCTCATCGAATCGGGCGCCATCTGCCAATACCTGTGTGAACGCTATGACGACGGTCGTCTGCACCGCGCGCCGGGCCATGTCGAACGCAATGCCTGGCTGCAATGGCTGCACTTCGCCGAGACCATCGCGGTGCATGGCGCCTCCTTGGTGCAGCAGCAGGTGTTCGTCGCGCCGGCCGATCGTTCGCTGGTGGTGATCAAGCTCGAGTCGCGCCGTCTGCGCAAAGCCTTTGAAGTGTTGGAACAGCATTTAAGCGATCGCGACTATCTGTTAGCGAGCGGCTTCAGCGCGGTCGACACTGCGGTCGGTTACAGCGTGCACCTCGGTCGCCAGTTAATCGGCATCGAGGGCCTGCCGGCGCTACAAGCCTATTACGCGCGCATCACAGCGCGCCTGGCCTTTCAGCGCGCCCACGAGCAGGCGCCAATCAAGGCGATGGCGGACGTGGTGCCGGGTCTGACTTGAGGGCCTCCGCGTCGCGCACACGATCACGCTCAACGCTGTAGATCACATCAGCACCCTGGCCGGCGCCGGTCTGGGCCTCGATGCTCCAGCGCGGCGAGAGTTTGTAATTCAGGAAGAACGACCACACGCGCTCGAAAGGATTGAATTCCGAGCGCACCGTGAGCTTGGGCGTCAAACGCTTGCCGGCGACGATCGATGAGCTGCGCGCGGTCTTGCCGGGATTGATACCGAATTCATCCAAGGCGAACAGATTGTTCAACTCACTGGTGACCAGCGCGGCGCGATCGGCACCGAGACTTAAGGCCGCGCGCGCGATCACACCAGCCTCGCCCGACGAGGCATTGGCTAGCGCATGGCCGGTGACGAGATAGGACAACACGTCCGCATCGGGCAGGCTGGGTTCGGCGAACAGTGCGAACTTCGGCGCACGCAGAGTGCCCGTCACGCGCACGCCGGCCGTGACATCCAATTCTGGTCGTATGGCTCGCACTTCCAGCGTGGGGTTGTCGATCGCGCCATCGAAAATCAATGCACCGCGCTGAATCTTCAAATTCTGGCCATAGGCCTTGTAATGACCCTCGACGATCGCGAAGCCGCCACGACCGCGACCGCGCTCGTCACCGCGCGGCTTGCGCCAATGCACCGCGCCCGTCAGCTTC
>JAYWAC010000129.1:0-5586 GCA_043782755.1 Pseudomonadota bacterium
TCGGCCAGCGTGAGCGAGTCGGTGGGACGTTCGTAAACCGTCGCGCCTTCGCTATCACCGGTAGTGGTGCGCCGGCCCAGCGTGAATTCGGACAAATAACGCTTGTCGGCGTCGAGCAGAAACTGGCAGACCTTGGTGGCCTCACCGAAACACACTGGCAAGAGCCCCGTCGCTTCAACATCGAGATTGCCGGTATGCCCGGCTTTGGCTGCACCGAACAGGCGCTTGGCGGTCTGCAGCGCGGCGTTCGAGCTGATGCCGATAGGCTTGTCCAACAATAGGATGCCGTTGACCGGACGACCGCGCCGTTTACGCGGTCGTGAATGGGATGCGGCCATGAAAACCTTACTCGCCTGGTGGCGGCTCGCCGCCACGTAGCATTTGGTGAATGCGGTCGCCGCGTGCGATGGAGTCATCGAGTACGAAGCTCAAGACCGGCACATGGCGCGTGCGCAGGGTTTGCCCCAGCACACCTTGCAGGGCCGCCGCCCGACCGCGCACGGCGGCCAGAAACGCTTGCTGTTGCGCGTCGTCGCCGTACACGCTCAAGTGCACGGTGCCATAACGCAGATCGCGTGAAACCTCGACCTCGGTGATGGTTGCCAAGGCCACGCCACGTGCTCGTGCCAACGCATTGATAGGCTCGGCCAGCGCCTTGCGCACGGTCGAAATCGCACGGTCGGTGCGACTGAAATCACGGCTGGCCATGGCGCGCACTCAGATCGTGCGGGCTACGACGGTACGTTCGAAGACTTCGATCTGATCGCCTGCCTTGACGTCGTTGTAGTTCTTCACGCCGATACCGCATTCAGTACCAGAGCGCACTTCATTGACGTCGTCCTTGAAGCGGCGCAGTGATTCGAGCTGACCTTCGTAGATCACCACGCTCTCGCGCAACACACGTATCGGGCTGCTCTTACGCACCACACCTTCGGTCACCAAACAGCCAGCGATGGTACCCATGGAAGAGGAACGGAAGGCATCTCGGACCTGCGCGATGCCGATGATGGATTCGCGAATCTCCGGCGACAGGAGGCCGTTGATCGCCGCTTTGACATCGTCGATGACGTCGTAGATCACACTGTAATAGCGCAGGTCCACGCCCTCGGCCTCGACCAGCTTGCGCGCAGAAGCATCCGCACGCACGTTGAAGCCGATCATGGTGGCACGCGAAGCGAGCGCCAGATTAACGTCGGACTCGTTGATGCCGCCCACGCCTGATGCGATGAGATCAACGCGCACATCCGGGCTGCTCAAGCGCATGATGGCGTCGGACAAGGCTTCCGCCGAACCCTGCACATCGGACTTCAGCAGAATACGGACCGAGGCCTGCTCGCCGTCCTTCATCTGCGCGAACATGTTCTCGAGCTTGCCCGCCTGCTGGCGGGCGAGCTTGCTCTCGCGATCCTTGTCGACGCGATAGGACGCGATTTCGCGCGCCTTGCGCTCGTCTTCCACCACCTGCGCCTCGTCGCCAGCGTTCGGTGTACTGGACAGACCCAGCACTTCGATGGGTTCGCTCGGGCCCGCTTCAAGCAACTGCTCCCCACGCGCATCGACCATCGCACGCACGCGGCCATACTCGGAGCCCGTGAGCAGAATATCGCCACGCTTCAGGCGACCACTCTGTATCAGTACGGTGGCGACCGGACCACGGCCCTTGTCGAGCCGCGATTCGATAACCGTGCCCATGGCCGGGCCATCGGGGGAAGCCTTGAGTTCCAGCACTTCGGCCTGCAGCGAAATCGCTTCCAGCAGGCTGTCGACGCCGATACCGGTCTTGGCCGAGACCGGAATGAACTGCGTGTCACCACCCCAATCTTCTGGGATCACCTGGCGGCCGGCCAATTCCTGCTTGATGCGCTCGGGATCGGCATCGGGTTTGTCCATCTTGTTCATGGCCACGATCATCGGCACACCGCTGGCCTTGGCGTGCTTGATCGCCTCTTCGGTTTGCGGCATCACGCCGTCGTCGGCCGCGACCACCAGAATCACGATATCGGTGACGCGCGCGCCGCGAGCACGCATGGCCGTAAAAGCCTCGTGACCGGGCGTGTCGAGGAACGTAATCGAACCGTGAGCAGTCTCGACCCGATAGGCACCGATGTGCTGGGTGATACCGCCCGCCTCGCCCGCCGCCACCCGCGAATCGCGAATGAAGTCGAGCAGCGAAGTCTTACCGTGATCGACATGGCCCATGATGGTCACAACCGGCGCACGCGGTACCTGATTGCCGTCGTCCTGCTTGGCCGCCGTCTGGCGTAATTCGTGCTCGAGCGCATCGCCGTGCACGAGTTTCGCTGTATGGCCCATCTCCTCCACGACGACGGCGGCGGTTTCCTGGTCGATCATCTGGTTGATGGTGACCATGGTACCGAGGGTCATCATGGCCTTGATGACTTCGGCGGCCTTCACCGACATGCGCTGCGCCAGGTCGGCGACGGTTAGGCTTTCGGGAATGTTCACCTCGCGGACCACCGGTGCGGTGGGACGCTCGAAACCATGCTTGGCACCACCCGCCGAGGGCACGACGCGGCGCGTCGATGGCTTCTTACGACGGCGCCCCGACTTGTCGGTAGCAACGTGCAATTCCTTGCGGCCGGCGTTGTCACGGTTGCTGTCGCGATCATCGCGCTCGCGGCCCTTGCCCTTGACCGCAGCTTTCTTCTTGTCGACCAGACTGCCGGGCTGCTGCTGAGCAGGGTTGGTGATCACGCCACGGTTGGAGTCGACGCGTGGCAGCGGTGCCGTCGGACGCGGGCTGGGAGCCTGACTCGGGGTCGGGTTTAAGGCTGCCGCGCCACGCGGCTGGGTTTGCACTTCGGTACGCGCGCGCTCCGCAGCGAGACGCTCTTCTTCCGTGCGCTGACGGACCACTTCGGCTTCAGCGGCTTCCTGATCCAGACGCGCACGCTCGGCGGCCTGGCGCTCCTCTTCGACCCGCAGCAGAGCCTCCTCTTCAGCGCGCAAACGATCGCGTTCCTCGCTCTCCTTCTCGATGCGTATGGATTCGTCGTCCTGCAACAGGGCGCGCTTGACGTAAGTTTTCTTCTTGCGCACTTCGACGCTGACGGTCTTGGCGACGCTCGGCTTATTCGCCGGCCCGGTACCCGGGCGGGGTCGCGCACGACCGCGGTCGGGTTGCACCTTGAGTTCGGTGACAGTCTTACGCTTGAGCGTGATCTTGGCAGGCTCCTGAGTTGCGTCTTCCTTGCCGTGGATCTTGCGCAGGAAAGACAGAAGCTGGCTCTTCTCCTCGTCGGAGATCATGTCGCTCGCGCTCTTGGCGGACAGGCCGGCTTCCGCGAGCTGCTGCTGCAGACGTTCGACCGAAATGCCGACCACCCCAGCGAACTGCTGTACCGTCACTTCAGCCATCGGCGCGCTCCTCGATCTGTTTATTCTGCCCGGCGTCGGCGAACCACGGTTCGCGCGCCTTCATGATGAGCGCTGCGGCGCGCTTTTCGTCCAGGTCGCCAATTTCAAGAAGCTCATCCACTGACTGCTCGGCGAGTTCGTCCATGGTCTTGATGCCCGCCGCCGCGAGGCGGAAAGCCAATTCTTCATCCATGCCTTCCATCGTCAGCAGGTCGTCAGCCGGCCGCTCATCACCGAGGCGTTCCTCGTTAGCGATGGCGCGCGTTAGCAACACGTCCTTGGCACGCTGGCGCAGTTCCTGCACCAGGTTCTCGTCGAATTCGTCGACGTCGAGCATTTCCTGCTCGGGCACATAGGCTACTTCCTCGATCGAAGTAAAACCTTCCTGCACCAGGATGGCGGCGACCTCCTCGTCGACATCCAGCAATTCCATAAACATCTTTTGGTTCTTGTGAACCTCGGCCTCGCTCTTCTGTTCGGCCTGAGATTCCGTCATGACGTTCAGTTCCCAACCGGTCAGCACACTGGCGAGGCGCACGTTCTGACCATTGCGGCCTATCGCCTGCGAGAGCTGTTCCTCGACCACTGCGACGTCCATCGCGCGCGTGTCTTCGTCGACCAGAATGGAGACCACTTCGGCCGGCGACATGGCATTGATGACGAACTGCGCGGGATTGTCATCCCACAGGATGATGTCGACACGCTCGCCACCGAGTTCGTTAGACACTGCCTGCACGCGCGATCCACGCATGCCGACGCAGGCGCCTATCGGATCGATACGTTGATCACGGCTGCGCACGGCAATCTTGGCGCGCAGGCCCGGATCACGCGCCGCATGCAGCACCTCGATCACGCCTTCGCCGATTTCCGGCACTTCGAGCTTGAACAATTCGATCAGTAATTCCTTGGCCGTGCGGCTGACGAACAACTGCGGACCACGCTTTTCCGGACGCACGTCATACAGATATCCGCGAATGCGATCGCCGGAGCGCACCATCTCGCGCGGTATGAGCTGGTCCTTGGTGATCACCGCTTCGGCATTACCGCCGAGATCGACATAGACATTGCCTCTGTCAACACGCTTGACGATGCCCATCACCAGTTCGCCGATGCGGTCTTTATAAGCATCGACTACCTGCGCACGCTCAGCTTCGCGCACCTTCTGCACGATGACTTGCTTGGCGGTCTGCGCGGCGATACGACCGAACTCGGCAGCTTCGAGCGGCTCTTCGATGAAGTCGCCGCCCGTTAACGCGGGGTTCTGCGCCTGCGCATCGCTCAACCAGATCTGGCGTTCCGGATAGGGCAGTTCGCCGTCGGCAATTTTTTCTTCGCCAGCAAGCGCCTCGGCATACGCTTCGTCATTGACGTCCAATGCCGAACGGTGGGCAGCATCGATGACTTCCCAGCGACGGAAAGCCTGATAATCGCCAGTGGCACGGTCGATCGCGACGCGACAATCGACATCCGTGTCGAAACGCTTCTTGGTGGCGCTGCCCAGCGCGGCTTCGAGCGCATCGAAGATAATCTCCTTGGTCACGCCCTTCTCATTGGAGACGACATCAACGACAGTTAGAATTTCTTTGTTCATCAGTTATATACCTATACTGACTCAGTCCGCCGCAGAGGCCCGCTGGCGATTCATTTCAGCCGTCCAATCCGGCACCAGCCGCGAGCGTTCGACTTCGCGGTACGGTATCTCTAAGGGCTCACCCTCGACATCCAATTGCAGCGTCTCATCGGTCACCGCGCGCAGCCTGCCGGTCACGCGCCGTCGGCCGCCGACCAAGGCACGCAAGCGCAGAGCCACTTCTTCGCCGATGAAACGACGATGCTGCTCAAGTGTGAACAACGGTCGATCTAGCCCCGGCGAGGAGACTTCCAGCGTGTATTCGCCGAGCACCAGTTGTTCGGCGTCGAGCAGATCGCTGACTTGTCGACTGACGCGTTCGCAATCTTCGACCGTGATGCCGTTCGCGTGGTCGATGTACAAGCGCAGCAGTTGCGAAGCGCCGCCACGGCTACGTTCGATGCCGAGCAGTTCGTAGCCCAGCCCCGCCACGGTTGGTTCTATCTGCGAATGGTTGCGGTCCGTCAAGCCGATTTTCTCCAGCCCAAAATAAAAAGCCCCGATTACCCGGGGCCTTTTAGGTTGGTAGCGGGGGCAGGATTCGAACCTGCGACCTTCGGGTTATGAGCCCGACGAGC
>JAYWAC010000130.1:0-38125 GCA_043782755.1 Pseudomonadota bacterium
ATGCAGATTGGCGATTTCAACGATGACACTCATGACAACGCGTGCCGCCCAGCCAAGCGCACGCTCACTTGGCGGCGGCGGCGGTTCGCACCTGTGCGCCGTCTTTCAGATCGTCGGCGGGATTGAGCACGACCTTGTCGCCGGGTTTCAACACCTCGCCCACTTCACGCAACTCGCCGAGATTCGCGCCGGCAGCGAGCGTGATCGCGATCACGCGTTCGCCGTCGACACGAAACACGACGTCTTTGCCATCGCGCTTGGTGATGGCCTTGTTCGGTACTGCGGTACGCGCGCGCTGCTCAGCCGGAATGAGCGGCTTGGACAGAAACGCGACGCGCGCGCTCATGTCGGGCAATACACGTGGATCGCGGTCGACGAAGCGCACCTTGGCCATGACCGTGGCCTTGGTGCGATCGACGGTCGGCACCACCATGCCGACTTCACCGAGCAGGCGTACGTCCGGCAGTGCGTCGAGCTGGATTTCGCAGGGCTGGCCGGCGTGCACCGAGACCAAGTTGGATTCGGCGATGTCAGCTTCGACTTCCAGGGTGTCGAGATCGGCCATGGTCACCACCGCGCCCTTGGATGAATTGGCGGCGGCAAAGGGTGCGAGTACATCACCGATGTCCGCTTCCTTCTTCAACACCACGCCGTCAAAGGGCGCGCGGATCATGGTGTATTCCAGCGCCACGCGCGCTTCGTCGACGGCCGCGCGGCTGGCGTTGAGATGGGCTTCACTGGCGGCGATGGATGCCGCAGCGGCAGTGACACCGGCAGCGGCGCTGGCCTTGACCGCCACGGCGCGATCGCGACGTCCGAGCGCGGCGTCATAGACATCGTCGCTGACGAAACGCTTTTCCTGTAATTGCCGGGCGCGTTTCAAAGTGCGTTCGGACTCGATCACCTCGGCCTCGCTTTCGGCGACCTTGGCCTGCGCTTCGCCGCGACGCGCGCGGGCTTCCTCGATGGCGGCCTGGGCGGCGATCGCATCGGCCTCGGCGCGATGCAGGCTCGCGACCACGTCGGCACTCTCCAGGCGCGCGATGATCTGATGCTTCTTGACCACGCTGCCTTCGACCACTTCCAGGGTTTCGAGCCTGCCGGTGGCCTTGGAGGCGATGTCGGCCTTGGTCTGCGGCACCACGTAGCCGGTGGCATTGAACAAGGTCACGGCCACGGACGGATAGGCGGCACTGACACTACCGACCTCGATTTCCGGCACCCGCGTGAAACCGCCACTGCGGTACCAGACCAGGGCTGCGACCAGCGCGACCGCCAAGCCTATCCAGGGCAGTCGCGTAACGCCACGACGTGCCGGCGCCGCGCTGCGTTTGCCGTCGCGGTCTATGGTCAATTTAGAGAGATCATTCATGCCGGCGCAGGCCGCAGATGCGGGTCGTTCTATGGATGCTCGTTAGTATGGTGGCAACGCGCTAGGGGCACCACCCCGGTTTTGCCTGACGACGGAGGAGCGATAGCGGATCACTACTCGTGCGAATTCATTGGGTGTAGGTCTGAAACTGCTCATCTGATGAGCGGGGAGTTGGGATTCTGTGCGGGCTTTCTATCTGATTCACTACGCCTCTAGCACGCCACCTCTCTAGTCCTTTGTGGGTCAGACTTCAGTCTGACATTCATGAACCGCCGCAGCTCTCGGGGCTGAGCGAGTGTCAGACTAAAGTCTGACCCACAAAGCCAAGCTCGGAGAGCGCGGCTGCACGATGTCGTGGCGCGGCTTGTGCGCTTGAAATCGCAGATTTCACGACCTCTCTAACGCGGCGGCCACACGCCCTCGATCATTAGCGGTGTGCAGCAATCCGCCGGTAATTGTTCGAGCCGTGCGGCCAGAGCCGCTTCACGTTCCGCACTGGCGGGATGGGTGGAGAGCAAGGCCGGCGGCGTAGCGCCACCTTGTTTGGCCAGCGTGTCGAAGAACGCCACCATGCCATGGGGATCGATGCCGCGCTTCACCAACAAAGTAAAGCCCTGATCATCGGCCTCGCGCTCGGCATCGCGGGAAAACTTGAGACCGAGCAGGCGGTCGGCAGCCTGGCCAACCAAGGTGCCGCTGGGATCACCGATGACCAAGGCCCATACCATCGACAAACCTGCGCCACGAATCATGCTCTTCAAGCTATGGCGCAGGGCGACGTGTTGCATCTCATGGGCCAGCACACCGGCCAGTTCATCGGGGTTGCGTGTCGCGAGCAGCAGGCCACGATTGACGACGATGTCGCCACCGGGCAAAGCAAAAGCATTGATCACCTTGTCGTCGGCGAGATGAAAACGATAGGACGGCTCATCGCCAACCTTAAGCTTGCGCGCCACAACGGCGAGCGCCTGCGCTTGCGGTCCCTGCTCGATGAACTTCGTCGTGGCCCTGACCTGGGCCAGGGTCGCCACGCCGATTTGGCGTTCGACCGTCGGCGAAATCTGCGCCACGATGAAATCGATCACGCGCTCCTGACTGAACAGGAAAGCCACTATCAACAGCACTGGCAAGGCGATGATGAGGGCGAGCGTGGTCCACGGCAGCAGCGCATGGCGACGCGGTCCGCGCAGCTTGCGCGGCAAGGGTGCGAGTGAGACAGGCCAGGCCGCGAGCAGGGCCGCGATGTCAGACGGCGCGCTGAGATGGCAGGCCCACGCACCCGTCGCATCGCGCCAGGCCAGTTCGAATTGACTATCGTTGAAACCGCTATAGCGCAGAGCAAGATCAGTGACAGCCACGCGCTGCCAACGCTCGCCCGCCACCTGCAGCACCAACATACTGACATCGAGCGCGACCTCGGCGGCCGTCCCGGCCGGCGGCAGACCGGGACCGAAAACGCGCCCGGCCCAGGTCGTCATCAGCGATTATCGCCATCCAAGACGTTGCCTAGGATGCCGAGCAGCGAACCTTCCTCACGACCACCGCCGGCGCGCGGCGCATAGGCCAACACCCTTCCGGCAAGGCGCGAAATAGGCAAGGACTGCAACCAAACTTTGCCTGGCCCGCGCAAGGTCGCGAAGAACAGACCTTCACCGCCAAAGATCGCCGACTTCAATTTGCCGACGTACTGAATGTCGAAATCGATGCTGGGTTGAAAGCCGACCACGCAACCGGTGTCGACGCGCAGTATCTCGCCGGGCCCAAGCGTACGTTCGGCCAGCGTGCCGCCGGCATGCACGAAGGCCAGACCATCACCGTCGAGCTTCTGCATGATGAAGCCTTCGCCACCAAACAAGGCCGTGCCGAGCTTGCGCTGAAAGGCGATGCCGAGACTGACGCCGCGTGCCGCGCACAGAAAGGCATCCTTCTGACAGATGAAGGTGCCGCCCATTTCCCGAAGGTTGATAGGCACGATGCGACCCGGATAGGGAGCCGCAAAAGCGACGCGGCGCTTCAGTTGGGATTCGTTGTGGAAAATGGTGGTGAACAGCGATTCACCGGAGACCAAACGCTTGCCAGCACCGAGCAGTTTGCCCATGAGTCTGCTGGTCTCGCTAGCGCGCGAACCATCGCCGAACACGGTGTCCATTTCGATGCCGTCCTGCATCATCATCATGGCACCTGCTTCGCCGACCGCAGCTTCGCCCGGATCGAGCTCGATCTCGACATACTGCATGTCGTCGCCGAAAATTTCGTAATCAATGACATCCATGGACATGGAAGAAACTCCGTGAGTGAGTAGATTGGCGCCTATGGTGCGACGCGTGGCCGGGCACTTCAACGATCAAAGCCGCGTTGCGCGACCGCTGCCGGCACAAAGGGCGATGTGATCGTGGCCCATCAATACGGCATACTCCCGGCGCATGAACTCCCCCGACGATGTTCTCTATCGGATCGAGCCGCGCGCCGTCGCCCATGCCCTGCTGCTACTCGCGATCGCCGTCGCGCTCGGCGTGTTCACGACCGGCAGTTACATCGCCGTCCTCGGCGTCGACTATCTCGATCACGGCAATCAGATCATCCGCCATCTCGCCATCATGCAAGGCCATGGCGGTGACCCGTGGCAATACCGTGTGCTGGCGCCTTATCTGTTGAAGAGTGTGATCGGGATTTGCGAACTGCTCAGCGTGCCGCGCCCAGTGGCGCAAGCCTTCATGGTCTTCAGAGTGTGGCAGGACAGCTGCGTGCTGCTACTCGCCTACGCCTATTACCGTCAGCTCGACTTGTCGGTGGCGGCAGCGGTGCTCGGCATGGCAATGCTGGCCTGGGGCATGAGCTATTCGCACTATGACAGCGATCTGCAGTTCAGCACCTTCTTTGACCTCATGTTCTATCTCGCCGCAGGCCTGTGCATCCTGCGCGGCTGGTGGCGCTGGCTAGTGCCACTGACGGTGCTGGCGGCGCTCAATCGCGAGACCAGCGGCTTCATACCACTGCTGCTGCTTGCCGCCGCCTATGTCGCAACTCCAGATCGTCGCTGGCGCGAGGCCTTGCCGACCGCTGCACTCGCGCTGGCGTTTTATATCGCGGTGTTCCTGGGGCTGCGCTTGATCTACGGTGCGCAACAGTCGGTGCTAGCTTACGACCATCATGCCGGCCTCGACATGCTGGCCTACAACGCATTACGCATAGTGACCTGGCAGCAGATGCTTGCGACTTTGAGCGTGATTCCCTTGGTCGCGCTGTGCGGGTACCGGCACTGGCCGGCGTCGCTCAAAGCCTTCTTCTGGACCCTGGTGCCTTTGTGGTTCGCTATCCACGCGTTGGTCGCGGTGATGGCCGAGAGTCGTCTACTGCTAGTGCCGCAGGCACTGGTATTTATTCCAGCAGCCTTGTTTGCCTGCGGCATGATCGGCACGACGCTACCGCCGCCATCCACCAGCTCACATCGAAAGCGCAAGACGCGGCTCGCCGCCGACCAATAAGCTCGGCCTCGCCTGCGACAACGACTGCGGCGCGATGACTGCACCATCGAGAAACTCGCGCACGAAAGGCGTGGCGGGGTGTGCGCAGATCGCCTGCGGCGTGCCTTGCTGCTCGATACGCCCGGCATTCATCACCACCACTTCGTCGGCCACTTCCAGCGCCTCGTCGAGATCGTGAGTGACGAACAGGCTGGTGAAATGCAGCGAGTCATGCAGTTCGCGCAGCCAGCGCCGCAATTCCTTGCGCACCCGCGCATCGAGCGCGCCAAACGGTTCGTCGAGCAACAACACACGCGGCTCGACGGCCAGTGCGCGCGCCAGCGCCACGCGCTGACGCTGACCACCGGACAACTGAGTGGGATAACGCGCACCGAGATTCTCGAGTTGCACGAGGCTCAGCAATTCATCCACGCGCGCAGCGATGGCGGCCTTGGACGGCCTTGCGGCGCGCGCGCGCACGGTCAGGCCAAAGGCGATGTTGTCGCGTACCGTCATGTGCTTGAACAGCGCGTAATGCTGAAACACGAAACCGATACGACGGTCGCGCGGATGCACGGCGGTCATGTCCTCGCCGTCGAAAAGGATCTGTCCCTGGTCAGCACGATCGAGACCGGCGACGATGCGCAGCAAGGTGGTCTTGCCGCAGCCGGGGGGCCCCAGCAAAGCCACCAGTCCTCCGCTCGGCACCTCCAAGCTGACTTCGTTCAGCGCATGGAAGCCGACGAAATGTTTGCTGACACTTTCAATGGTGACGCTCATGGCGTGGGCTCCGTAATTTTATTGGTAGCGCGCTACGCGGCATCGGCGCGCGCCTCCACGAGGGTTTTCAAAAGCAGCGTGACCAAGGCCAGCAGCATCAATATCGAGGCGCTGGCAAAGGCGGCCACGAAGTTGTATTCGTTGTAGAGAATCTCGACATGCAGCGGCAACGTATTGGTGAGCCCACGGATATGCCCGCTCACCACCGACACTGCGCCGAACTCGCCCATGGCGCGCGCATTACACAGAATCACGCCGTAAATCAGCGCCCATTTGATATTGGGCAGGGTTACGCGCCAGAAAGTCTGAAAGCCGCTCGCGCCGAGGGTCGCGGCCACTTCTTCCTCATCGGTACCCTGCTCCTGCATGACCGGGATGAGTTCGCGTGCAACGAAGGGAAAGGTCACGAAGATGGTGGCGAGCACGATGCCCGGCACCGCGAAAATGATCTTGAGATGATGATCCGCCAAGGTCGGACCGAACCAGCCGTGGGCACCGAAGATCAGCACATAGATGAGGCCGGCGATGACCGGCGAGACCGCGAAGGGCAGATCGATGAGCGTGATGAGGAACTGCTTGCCCTTGAATTCGAACTTCGCCACCGCCCAGGCCGCACATACGCCAAAGATGAGATTGGCGGGCACGGCAATGCCGGCCGCGAGCAAGGTCAAACGCAGCGCGGCGAGGGTGTCGGGCTCGCGCAGCGCCGCCCACCAGGGCGCGAAACCCTTGGCCAAGGCTTCGCCCACGACGACGGCCAACGGCAACACCAAGACTAGGCCTAAGAAGGCACAGGCCAGTGCGATCAACAACACGCGCACCCAGCGCGTTTCGGTCACGGCGCTACCCGCTGCGACATTCATCGCCGTTCGCTCGCACGCCGTGTCCAGGCTTGCAACAGGTTGATGGCGAGCAGCATGGCGAAGGACACCGTCAACAAAGTGACCGCGATGGCGGTGGCGCCGGTGTAATCGTATTGCTCGAGCTTGGTGATGATGAGCAGCGGCGCAATCTCCGAGACCATCGGCATGTTGCCGGCGATGAAGATCACCGAACCGTATTCACCGAGCCCGCGCGCAAAGGCCATCGCGAAACCCGTCAGTAAGGGCGGCACGAGCACCGGCAACACCACACGCACGAAGGTCTGCAGGCGCGTTGCGCCCAAGGTCGCGGCGGCTTCTTCAAAAGCGGGTTCCAGGGTTTCGAGCACCGGCTGCACGGTACGCACCACAAAGGGCAGACCAATGAAGATCAAAGCGACCACGATGCCGAGCGGTGTGAAGGCGACCTTCAAGCCATGGGCGACCAGGTGCTGGCCTATCCAGCCCTTGGGTGCGTAGAGCGCAGTGAGTGCGATACCGGCCACCGCAGTCGGCAGCGCAAAGGGCAGATCGACCAGTGCATCGAGCAGGCGCCGGCCCGGGAAGCGATAACGCACCAGTACCCAGGTCACTAGCAGACCGAAAACCAGATTGATGAGGGCGGCGACCAATGCACAACCGAAACTCACACGATAGGCCGCCAAAACGCGCGGCGCCGTAGCCGCGACCCAGAAGGCGGTCGGTCCAAGTTGCAGCGATTTGATGATGGTTGCCGAGAGGGGGATGAGGACGATGAGGCACAGATAAAACAGACTGACACCCAAGGTCAGAGCGAAACCGGGCAAGGCGCTGTCACGACGAAAATGATCGCGCCACGCCCGGCCACGGAAGTAGGCGCGACTCAAGCGCGGTAGTGGCGCGGCCGTGGTATTGCTGCTGTTCAAACTCACCTCGGTGCTGTCCTGATTCGCGCTTATTGGCTCATGAAGATCTGGTCGAAGCTCGCGCCATCGGCGAAATGCGCGGCCTGGGCTTTCTTCCAGCCACCGAATTCTTCATCGACAGTGACAAACTGGGTGTCCTTGAAGGTAGCAGCGAATTTCGCCGCCACTGCCGGGTCGCGCGGACGATAAAAGTTGCGTCCCGCGATCTCCTGGCCCTCCTTGCTGTAGAGATAGTCGATGTAAGCCTGCGCGACCTTCAATGCGCCATGTCGGTCGGCAACCTTGGATACCACCGCGACTGGCGGCTCGGCGAGAATGCTCAAAGAAGGCATAACGATCTCGAACTGATCGGGACCGAGTTCCTTGACCGCGAGGTAAGCCTCGTTCTCCCACGCCACCAGCACATCGCCGATACCCCGTTCAACGAAGGTGGTGGTCGCACCGCGCGCACCGGTATCCAGCACCGCGACATTGCGGAACAGCTTCTTCACGAAATCCTGCGCTTGGCTCTCGGAACCGAGCTTGTGCTTGGCATAGGCCCAGGCGGCGAGATAATTCCAGCGTGCGCCGCCCGAAGTCTTGGGGTTGGGCGAGATCACCGAGACGTCCTTGCGGATCAGATCATCCCAATCCTTGATGCTTTTGGGATTGCCCTTGCGTACCAGCAGCACGATGGTCGAGGTATAGGGCGAACTGTTGTTGGGATAAGCCTTCTGCCAATCCTTGCTCAACAGACCGGACTTCTCGGCGATGGCGTCGATGTCATAGGCGAGCGCAAGGGTGACGACGTCGGCTTCGAGACCGTCGATGACGGAGCGCGCCTGCTTGCCTGAGCCGCCATGGGATTGATTGACAGTCACCGTCTCGCCGCCTTGCGCCGCCCAATGCTTGGCGAAGGCCGCGTTGTACTCCTGGTACAGTTCGCGGGTCGGGTCGTAGGACACATTCAATAGAGTGACATCAGCCTGCGCATTCGCCACCAACAGCAGCGCGACGACAGACAGTGTCTGGGTAAAAATCTTGTTCATGCGATGAACCTCCTCAAGCGAAAACGAATTCAGTAGGCGATCTGGAAGCGCGTGAAGAGCACTCTCTCGGTTTCGCGATCGAGCGGCACTTTGGTGCTGCCGCCACCACCCCCGTTGAACCAGGTGTTCTCGTAATCAAGGTTGACCTTGAAGTTGCGGTTCAGATACCAGTTGACGCCCAAGGCCCAGGCGCTCGCACGCTGCGCCGACTGGCGCGGATCGGCGAAGGCGGTGCCGGCACCCGTAGCGGTCACGCCACGGAAGGCGTCCTTGTCGATCTGCAAATCGCTGTAGCGCGCGACCAGTTCCCAGGCGCCCCAGCCGCCGGCCAGCGGGTCGAAGTTCTTCAACGGCTTCACGCCACGGTAGCTGGCATCCTCGCCGGTCAACACCCAATAGCCCTGCACTTGCCAGGCGTCATTGGCGAGCGTGTCGCGATGATCGCCAAAGGCCACTTCCTGGGCCGAGCGCACCCATTCGCCGAACAGACCGAACTGACGCCAGTACCAATAAGTCTGCGGCATGATGCGATAGCGCGTGCCGTCGGCGACGGTGGTATTGGCCAGCACTGTGGTCAGCGGCACGCTGACAGTCTTGCCATCGGCAGCGACCACATCGGTGCTCGCGCTGGTAGTGCGATAACGGAAGAAACGCTGCTGGCCCGGGGTCACGTAGCTGCCGAGCGCCGCGGTGACATTATTGGACGAGACCGAGAATTCTTCCTTGCCGTAACTACCCGAGAGTCCCAAGCCCAAACCTTGCAGCGGGCCGTACCAGTCCTTGAAGGGCAGCGCGAACAGACGCCCGACGAAATCCTTGTCGTCGTTGTTGTCCGAGGCACCGGTGCTGGCCAGATCCTGCACGCCGTTGAAGACGCCGACGGTGTAGTTCAAACGCTCGCCGAACAGATCGCCCGTCAGCACCACACCGAAATCGCGGTTGGGGATCAGATTGCGCGGCAAGCCACGCTCGACGAACTCGAGTTCAGAAGCGGACTGCAGCTGTTCCAGACCGAGTGGGGTTTTCATCTTGCCGAAGCCGAGACGCGCGAAGGGGAACTGACGCCATTCACCGTAGCCGTCCTGCAGGGTCACTGCGTTGCTCGCGAAGTCGGCCATCAGGCGGTAATAGAAATTCTTGTAGACCGTGCCTTCGATGATCGGTCGCACGCGGCGGAACAACAGTGTGTCGGTGTCGTCATCGCGGTTGTCGGCCAACCAGAAACGGCCATCGAGCTGCACATAGCCGCGCAGCTTCATTTCGAAATTGCCATCGGGCGTGGTGACGGCCAGGCCCTTCTCGCCCAAGGCCACCTGGGGCGTCTTGACGCGATTCGCGGTGGCCTCTTCCGCCTGCACTTCGAGACGGCGTTCGATAGCGGCAACTTTCTGTTCCAGCGCCGGTGCCGCAGTCGCTTGGGCGACGGGCTTAGCTGGCGTGGTCGGTGCGGTGGCTGCCTGCGCGGCAAGCACAGCTTCGAGCTGCTGTACGCGCACTTTCAACTCGGCGAGCTGGGCCGCCAGATCGGCGGGCGCGACGGGTGCATCGGCGTAGGCCGGCAGGGTGATTGCCAAGGCGACCGCAGCCATCAAGAGACCTAGGTGTTTCATCGGTTCAATTCCATAACTAATAGATTCGGGAGGGGCACTTCCGGTTATCCGGTCAGTTGGTGGAATACAACGAGTGAAAGGACGCAGGGGTTCGCTGCGATCAGCGCAAGTTGGCGCCTCGACCGTTGTCGAGCGGCTCGCTCGGGCGCAGCTTCTCGCGGCGCTCGATCTGCACGATGCGACCGTCGTGAATGGTGATCTCGACGGCCCCATAGCGGATGCTGGCGATAGCCTCGGCGACCAACTCTTCAAATTCGCGGGAACGCGGGTTACTAGAGCTGGTCACGGCCAAATCCTGCCTGGTTAATTCAATAGTCGAATACTAATTGCAGTTTTAGTGCCATTAAGAAATAATTATTAAAGACAGTTGCTTATGAAAACTCCAGGATCGATACCATGATATTTAACAGAAAATCGATTTAATATCCCGCCATATTCATTACATATGACGGATTCTGAATTTCAATCGACTCTGCTCGCACTCTGGCGCGAGGCAGCTCGCCATCCCTCCCTGGGCCTCGCCATGACCGCCATGGCCGCACCGGTGCGACGTCAGTGGCCGCAGCTGCGTCTGCTGGTGCGCGGCCTGGATCGTGGGCTGCCAGGGGTCGTGACACAGGCCGACAGCGCGAGCACTGAGCCAGCGGCGGAACCGATGATCTGCAGCGACGACATGCTGGAGCGCTTGCAACGCTGGGCGGAGCGCCGGCGGGTGCAGACCCGCGCCGAACTCGGCGCCGCCGAGCCGCTGGTGGCGCGTGCCCTGCCCGGCGGTGCACCAGACGCATGTCTGGTCGGTGGCCTCGCCGATGAGCAGGGCGGCCTGGGTCTTTTGATCGGTATCAATGAGGATGGGACGCCGTTCACGGCCATCGCCCGTGAACGCTTTGCCGCCCTGCTCGAACCGTTCGCTGCCGCGCTCGCGAGCCACGGTCAATTGCGCGAACTTGCGACCTTACGCAACGCCGCCGAGGCGGAATCGGAGCGCCTGCGCTCGCGGCTCGGCAGTGGCGCCGGCCTCGATGAGCTGGTGGGCACCGAGGGGGGTCTGAAAGCCGCCTTTGAGCGCATTGCCCTGGTGTCGAAATCTGATGTGCCGGTGTTGATCCTCGGCGAGACCGGTGCCGGCAAGGAAATGGTCGCGCGCGAGATCCATCAGCGTTCACGTCGCCGCGAAGCGCCCTTCATCCGCGTCAACTGCGGCGCGATTCCGCCGGAATTGATCGACTCGGAATTATTCGGTCATGAACGCGGCAGTTTTACCGGCGCCACCGGCCAGCGTCGCGGCTGGTTCGAGCGCGCTGACCACGGCACCTTGCTGCTCGACGAAATCGGCGACCTGCCGCCCGCCGCACAGGTCAGACTATTGCGTGTCTTGCAGGACGGACTGATACGTCGCGTCGGCGCTGAAGACGATATCAAGGTCGATGTGCGCATCATCGCAGCGACCCATCGCGACCTGCCCCATCTCATACAGGAAGGTCTGTTTCGCGAGGATCTTTGGTATCGCCTCGCGACGTTTCCAATCGTGTTGCCGCCACTGCGCGAGCGTCCCGCCGATATTCCGGCGCTGGCCGCCCATTTCGCGCGCCGTGCGGCGAGCCGCTTTGGCTTGCGTCTGCAATTACCCGGCGCGACCGATCTTGCCTTGCTGACAGCCTATGACTGGCCGGGCAATGTGCGCGAGTTGGCGGCGGTAATGGATCGCGCCGCGATCCTGGGCGATGGCCAGGGCCTGCAGATGGCGACCGCGCTCGGCGCGACGCCGCTCAATCTGGTACGGCTCGGTGTGCCCCGCGCGCCGAGCAATGACAGCGCCACGCGCGACGGCGCCATCGCGACGCTCGATCAAGCCATGCGCAGCCATATCGAACTCGCACTCACCGCCACCCAGGGTCGCATCGAAGGCCCTCATGGTGCGGCACGGCTGCTGGATATCAATCCCCACACCTTGCGCGCACGCATGCGTAAACTGGGTGTCACCCGTCGCCCGTCAGCTGCGGGCCCGGACGCTCCGTGACCCTGGGGCTACGGCCCCGTAGTCGCGCCCTATTCGAGAGACGCTCACTCATGAACACACTCACCCATCTGCAACGCCTCGAAGCCGAGAGCATCCACATCATGCGCGAGGTGGTGGCCGAGGCCGACAAGCCGGTCATGCTCTATTCCATCGGCAAGGATAGCGCCTGCATGCTGCATCTCGCACGCAAGGCCTTCTACCCGTCACCGCCACCGTTTCCGCTGCTGCATGTCGATACCACCTGGAAGTTTCGCGACATGTACGCTCTGCGTGAACGCATGGCCGCACAGATGGGCATGGAATTGCTGGTCCATCAGAATCCCGAAGCAAAGGCGCTCGGCATCAATCCCTTCGATCACGGCTCGCAGGTGCATACCGACATGTGGAAGACCCAGGGTCTGAAACAGGCATTGAGTCATTACGGTTTTGACGCAGCCTTTGGCGGCGCGCGCCGCGACGAAGAGAAGTCGCGCGCTAAGGAGCGCATCTTCTCCTTCCGCACCGCCCAGCATCATTGGGACCCGAAGAATCAGCGCCCCGAACTCTGGCGGGTCTACAACACGCGCAAGGCCCGTGGCGAAAGCATGCGCGTCTTCCCGATCTCGAATTGGACCGAACTCGACGTGTGGCAGTACATCCACCTCGAGAACATTCCCATCGTGCCTTTGTATTTTTCCGCTGAGCGACCGGTAGTAGAACGCGATGGCATGTTGATCATGGTCGATGACGATCGCCTGCCCTTAAAGCCAGGCGAGACGCCCATGATGAAAAACGTACGCTTCCGCACCCTCGGCTGTTATCCCCTCACTGGCGCGGTGGAATCCACTGCCAACACCTTGCCGGAGATCATCCAGGAAATGCTGTTGACCACCACCTCCGAGCGCCAGGGACGCCTCATCGATCACGACGAGGCCGGCTCAATGGAGAAGAAGAAGCAGGAGGGGTATTTCTAATGGCTCACGTCTCGGATCTCATCGCGACCGACATCGATGCCTATCTGAAAGCGCATGAAACCAAGAGCCTCTTGCGCTTCATCACTTGCGGCAGTGTCGACGACGGCAAGAGCACCTTGATCGGGCGTCTGCTGTATGAATCGAAAATGCTGTTCGAGGACCAGCTTGCGGCCCTCGAAGCGGACTCGCGACGGGTCGGTACGCGCGGTGACGAAATCGACTATGCCTTGTTGCTGGACGGCCTGACCGCCGAGCGCGAGCAGGGCATCACCATCGACGTCGCCTATCGATTCTTCTCGACCGACAAACGCAAGTTCATCGTCGCCGACACGCCCGGTCACGAGCAGTACACGCGCAATATGGTGACCGGCGCCTCGACCGCTGATCTCGCCATCATCCTCGTCGATGCGCGCAAGGGCCTTCTACCCCAGACCCGTCGTCATAGTTACCTGGTCGGTCTGCTCGGCATCCGTCATGTGATAGTCGCGGTCAACAAGATGGATCTGGTCGACTACTCGCAGGAGGTATTCGCGCGCGTCGATCGCGACTACCGCGAACTCGCGGCACATATCGGTCTGTCCGACATCCACACCATTCCGATCTCCGGCGTGCGCGGCGACAACATCACCGCGCCCAGTACCAACACCCCTTGGTACACCGGCGCACCGCTCATGACTTTGCTGGAAACCATCGAAATCGACGAAACGCGGTTGCAGAAACAACCCTTTCGCATGCCGGTGCAATGGGTGAACCGTCCGCATCTCGATTTCCGCGGCTTTGCCGGCACCCTCACCGGTGGCGTGATCCGGCTCGGCGATGCGGTGGTGGTGATGCCTTCCGGGCGTGCTACCACCGTCGCGCGCATCGTCACCGCCGATGGCGATCTGGACCAGGCGGTCGCCAACCAATCGGTGACCTTGACCCTCCGCGACGAAGTGGACGCCTCACGCGGTGACGTGATCACGAGCATCGAGCAGCCCGTCCAGGTCGCCGATCAATTTGAGGCGACGGTGGTGTGGATGAGCGATCAGCCACTGCTGCGCGGCCGCAATTATCTGCTCAAGATAGGCACCAAGACCGTCACCGCGACCGTCGCGCCCATTAAGCACAAGCTCAACATCGAAACCATGGAGCACGTCGCCGCCGAACAGCTCGCGCTCAACGAAATCGGCGTGGTGGAACTCGAACTCGATAGGCCCATCGCCTTTGACCCCTATCGCGACAATCGTGATACCGGTGGTTTCATCCTCATCGACCGACTGACCAATAACACCATCGGTGCCGGCATGCTGCATTTCGCCCTGCATCGCTCCCACAACGTGAAGTGGCAGGAGCTCGACATCAACAAGCGGGCGCGTGCCGCGCTGAACGCGCAGAAGCCGAGCTGCTTGTGGTTCACCGGTTTATCCGGCGCCGGCAAATCCAGCATCGCTAATCTGGTCGAAAAGCAGCTCCACGCCCTGGGCCATCGCACCTATGTGCTGGACGGCGACAACGTACGTCATGGTCTGTGCAAGGACTTGGGCTTCGGCGACGCGGATCGCGTGGAGAACATTCGTCGCGTGTCGGAAGTAGTGAAGCTCATGGTCGACGCCGGCCTCATCGTCTTGACCGCCTTCATCTCACCCTTCCGCAGCGAACGCCAATCGGCACGCGCGCTGCTGGAAGAAGGCGAGTTCATCGAGGTATTCGTCGATACACCGCTGGCGGTCGCCGAGCAGCGCGATGTGAAGGGACTTTACGCGAAGGCGCGGGCCGGTGAGATTCGTAATTTTACCGGCATCGATTCGCCCTATGAGCCGCCCGAGGCAGCGGAGATCCGCATCGACACCACGACCTGCACGCCGGAGCAGGCCGCCGCACTGGTGGTGGCACAATTGCGCGCGCGCGGCGTGCTCGGCTGAAAGCGGGTCGGGATCAGGAACGGTAGCGCGGCGGAAACCCCGTCGCGCCACCGGCGCGCATGCGCGCCAGCGCTTCCTCGCCGCCGGCCACGCGTAGCCAACGCTCACACAATTCGACATTGCGTGTCATACGCTCGACTTCCAGGCAGCCGCCGTTCTTGCCCGCCGCGCGCATGTTGACGAGCGCCGATTCGTAGTTGCGCAGATTGATGCAGAGATCTTGAATGACGTCGCGCATGGTGAATCCTCTTCGAGAATGAAACCCCGGCCTTGGACCGAAGCGATGGCCAGACTTGCCCAACCTCTATCCAGCCACAAGCTACTAACGATCTAACAAGTATCATGCCAGCGGAATATTTGGCGTTTTCCTGCTTTTTCGCGCTACTTCGTCCAACCAAACTGCCGATTCAGCATCATCAACTGGTGCAAGGCTGCTGCTGACGCACCACAACGAAGCTGACTCTCCTCGCGCAACGCCGCCTTTGTAGGTGCGAATTCATTCGCACATTCAATTCGAGTCGCCGGCCTTAGGGTATTTAGTCTGCGATTGAAATCGCACCTACAACGCTGGCGTCTTGCGCGCCAAGGTCGATGCGCTGCACGGCCTGGATTGAGATCTGCTGAAAACGGCTTGCGCCCGTCGAGCCCGCACGAGAATTTCAGGAAGCGCGCCGTACGCTGTGGTGAGGCGTGATGCTTTCCGTCGGACGCTCTGACGACGGCGGCGGCAAACGTGAAGTGAAACGGATCGAAGGTCGCGTCGAACCGCAGCGACTACGCTCCAGGGCATCGTCGGCGTGCAGCAAACGCAGCCATTGTTCACAGCATTCGAGCTTGTGCTCAAGGCGCTGCAATTCATCCAGGGTAGCGTGATGGCCCGGCGCACGCAGAGCCCGCAGGGCGCTCTCATGTCGACGTGCCGCCGCGCATAACTCGTCTACTACGTCGTCCATGCTCATGCGCTCCAGATTGATGGCTTGAACCCGGTCTCAGCGTGTGTCGCTAACAGGTATGACCTTGGACGTATCGTGACCCAAGCTTATGACGGTGAAATGACTATCAGTCGACAGTTTTGCAAATTACCGAAAGCACCATCTGACGCGCTCAGTGCGCGCTCCAGTCAACCAGTCCGGTCTGCGCAGTCAACAACACGATCACACCGAACACGATGCGATACCAGGCGAACACGGTGAAATCGTGACGCATGATGTAACGCAGCAGCCAACGGATACACAGGAAAGCCACCACAAAGGAGACCACGAGTCCGACACTGAACAAGCCGACATCGGACCACGCCAACAGAGCGCGATGTTTGTATAAATCATAGGCCGCAACGCCGATCAGGGTCGGCACGGCGAGAAAGAACGAAAACTCGGTGGACGCGCGCCGTGACAGACCGAACAGCAGACCGCCGATGATAGTAGCGCCAGAACGCGAGGTGCCCGGGATCAGGGCGACACATTGTGCAAGACCAATCTTGAGCGCATCCATGAAACTCATATCGTCGACCGCCTCGCAGTGGATGCGATGATCACGACTTTCGGCCCACAGGATGATCAGGCCGCCGACGATGAAGGCGATCGCGACTGGCATGGGTTTGAACAATACCGCCTTGATGTAGTCGCCAAACAGCAAACCGAGAATCACCGCAGGAAAAAACGCGACGAGGATATTGAACGCAAAACGGTTGGCCGTAACGTCGCGGCCCAGGCCGCTCAGCGCGGCGATGAAACGCGCGCGGTACTCCCAGATCACGGCGAAGATCGCGCCGGTCTGGATCACCATCTGAAAGACCTTGGCCTTATCGTCGTTGAAGTGCAGCAGATCGGCCGCCAGGATCAGATGACCAGTGGAGGAAATCGGCAGGAATTCGGTCAAACCCTCGACGATGCCGAGGATCACGGCCTTCCAGTACAGAACGTCCATGTCGACCTCAGAGCGTCGTGACTTGGCGGCGTTCGAGCGCGGCCATCAAGGCCGGCAACACCACCAGCGCGCACAACAGCGCATAACCGAGTGACAGCGCAATCAACACGCCCATACCCGCCATGCCCGGATGTTTGGACGCGGCCAGTGTGCCGAAAGACGCAACTGCGGTGAGTCCGCTGAACAGCACCGCGCGCGGCGTGCTGGTATCGAGCAGATGGCGAATGTCACTGGCGTGCTTGCGACGGATCACGAGATAGGCTCCGTAAGCATTGTTCAATCCGATCAATAGCGGCAGCGCGATGATGTTCGCGAAATTGAGGGGGATGTTGCACAACACCGAGGTGGCGACCGTGAGCAGCATGGCGAGCACCAGGGGTGCGGCGACCAGCAGGGCGTCGAGTACGCCGCGCAGCACGAATACATGCATGATGATGGTCAGCAGCAGGGCCAGCAGCGACGCTTGGACACAGGCTTCGATCACCGCATGACTGCCGGCCACCAACTCGACCGGTGCGCCGGTCGCTTGCGGTTCCAGCGCCGTGACGGCGCGCGCGAAGCGACGCATGGCGGCGTTGTCGTTCAGATTCTCGCGCGGATAGATTTCGACGCGCGCGCGACCGTCGGCGGCAACGTAACGCTGGGCGATGTCGGGCGGAATATCCTTGAGTTCGACCGGACCTGCTGCGAGCAGACCTTTAAGACGCGTGATGGCCTGCGGCAGATCACCGAGCAACAGCGCGCGCACCGCCGGCAGACTCTGCTGGGGCCAGCCCTCGGCCTTGCGCAATTGTTCAAAGGCTTCAGTTAAACGTGCGGCGCTGGACTTCAATTCGCCCTCGCCGAGCTTGGCGGAAGCGGCAGTGATGTTGGCCAGCAAGCGCTCGACCGCCGCCGCCTCTACTGCGGCGGACGGCGGGGGCGCCTTGGATGGGGTGGCCAGCAAGGCGCCGGAAGAAGCGCGCATGCCATCGATGATCTCGAGCTTTTCGCTTTGCTCGGTCGGCACGTAGTCGGCGAGCGTGATCGCCTTGTCGACTTCCTTGAGAGCACGTAGACGTGCGGCGCGCTTGACTGCGTCATCCAGCGATGTGGCCAGCACATCGGCGGTATAAGGCGAACTATCGACGCTGGTCGCGAGTCGCCGCCAGGCTTCGACTGCCGGGCTATGGGGATCTTTGAGGTTGAGCGGATTGAGATCGAACTCGACGCGTGGCAACAGCACCACGCCACTCACCACCGCCAACAGCGCACACACCATGATGGGCTTCTGGCCATGCGCGACGAAACGCGCTAGCACACTGCTTTCGTGCGCTTGGACGCGCTGCCTGCGTGCGGACAACGATCGCGGCGCACGCAGGCGGCTCAACAAGGCCGGCAACACGGTGAGGTTGGCAAGCAGCGCCACGCCCATGCTGAAACCCGCGATCACGCCGAGCTGGGCGAGGCCAAGATAACTGGTCGGCACGAAGGCGAAGAAACAGATCGCCGCACCGATAGCAGCGAGGATCAAGGCACCACCCACGCCCTGGGCAGCGGCGCTCAACGCAGCGGCGCGATCCGGCACGTGGGCCAGCTCTTCGCGATAACGCATCGCGAACTGGATGCCGAAGTCGACACCCATACCGATAAACAACACCGCGAAGCACACCGAGATGAGATTCAAACTACCGACGAAGGCCACGGCAAAAGCCGCCGTCCAAGCGAGGCCGCAAGCCAGCGTGATCAAGACCGCCACCACCAAGCCGGCGGCATTGAGACCCCACACCAGCACCAGCGCCACGGCGACGAAGGACAAACTTGTCGTGAGTGAAGCATCGTCGGCCACCGTCACCAGTTCTTCACCGTCCATGGCCTCGCTGCCGGTCACTTCGAAACGCACACCGGGAAAGGCCGGCGCTAATTCGGCGAGCAGTGCGTGCAGCTTATCTATTGCTGCTTCAGTGGGCCGAAAGCCGTCGTCGCCATGGGCCGGGTCGATGAGTACGAAAGCGCGATGGGGTCCGCCGTCGCCGATGCCGGCGAACAATTCATCACGCCAATGCACTGCCTCGGCGTGACCGTGGGCACGGGCTTCAAGGGCCACGCTCAGCTTGTCGAACATGCCCGCCAGTTGCCTGCGCTGACTGTCGTCGAGTTCGCCTCGCAAACCGAGTCCCAGGGCATCAAGCAGACCGCCCAGGCTGGGATTGTTGGCGAGCGTACCGAGCAGCGGCTCGGCCGTGGTCAGACGATCGGACAAATCCCACAAGGCAGCGGTGTCAAGATAGAGCAGGCCATGGCGCGCGAAGAACTCGCCGCCATCGGGTTGTGAGAGGGCGTGGGCGATGTCGCTGCGCTGGCGCAGACGCGCGGTCAGCGCATCGGCGGCGTCCTCGGCTTCACCGGCATGGGCGGATTCGGTGTAGACCACCACGTCGCCGGGCAGATGCGGAAAGGCTGCATCCAGAGCACGGCTGGCGCGCATATGCGGCAGCTCGGGGTCGAGCATATTGCCGGTGTCGGTATCGATGGCCACGTGGCCGACGGTGTACCAGGCAGCGATCGCGGTCAGCGTAAGACTCAAGAGCAGCACCGGCCAGGCGTGGCGCACACTCATCGTGACGATGGCACAGGCCGCGTCTCGCGGCAGGGTCTTCCATTGCATGTTCATGACAGATCAAGGCCGCATCGCGGCCAACGGGAGGGCGTCGAGTCTATCAGTGATGGAGGGCGGCAGGCCGCGTAATCAACGACAGATCGCCAATGCCGGCGCGTCCAATGAGGGCAATCACGTCGGCCACGCGACCGGCGTCAGCTTCCGCATCGGCTTGCAGGGCCAGCTTCGGTGGCGGGTGACCATTGGCGTTCAGCGCCTTGGCGAGCGCGGCGTCATCACGCACGACTTTCTCGAAAGTCACCTTGCCGTCCTTGTCGACCACTATAAAGGGCACTTTATGGGGCGGTGGTTGCAGGCTCTTGGACTGCGGCGGCAAGAGCGCCTCCACCAGTTCCTGATCGAGGCTGCCGGCCAACATAAAGTAGAGGATCAGAATGAACACCACGTCGATCAGCGGAATGACGTTGGCATCGCGCTCGGCCAGATTGCCGTGCTTGCCGTGCGGGCCTAGATAGCGCCGATCAGCCTTGGGATTGGGTGGCTCGATGATCATCGCGGCTCAATGGGTCTCGGGCGATTCAAACGAGCGGGCACGGCGCAGATCGACCGCGACGATGCCGGTGCTCTTGAGGATGTCGATGATGTTAACCGCGCGTTGCAGCTTGACACCATTGTCGACCGCGACGATGGCGAGATCCTTGTCACCGCGCTGGCGCTGTGCGGCCGCTTCAAGCAATTCCTTATCGGTCAGCTGACGCCCCGCCAGCCAAGTGCTGCCATCACGATGCAGTTCCACCTGCATGGGCGGAATCGGCGGTGGCTTGTCGGCCTGGTTCTGACTCGCGGTACCGACCCCCATCGCCCGTGGTTGCAAGAAATTGGTCCGCAGCATGAAGAAGATCAGCAGAATGATGACGAGATCGACCAGCGCCACCAAAGTAATGCGGCGCGCACGTCGAGGACGCTGCAGCCGCAGTTCACGCACGCTGGCTGGTATCGGCCTGACCGACATCGAGCTCCGTGGTAAAGACGCGCGCGATGACGTCTTCGACGCCGGCCACGATGTGGTTGAGGCGCGTCTCGAGCAGCGAATGCAGCACCGCGAAGGGGATCGCCATCGACAGACCGACGCCGGTACACAACAGCGCTTCCCAGATACCGCCGGCGAGTTTGGCGGCGTCATTCGCCGCACCACTCGCTTCCAGCGCCTGGAAGGAGGCGATGATGCCGGTCACCGTGCCGAGCAAGCCGAGCAGCGGCGCGATGTAGTAGATGATTTCGATGGTCGGCAGGTGATCGTGCAGTGGTTGCAGGAACACCCGCGCGCGGCGGTAGAGTTCTTCGCGCACCAGCTCGACGTTGTCGGGACGCAGGCGCTTCAAAGCATATTCGACGTCCTTGGCGAAGCCCAGGCCATTGCGCTTGATCATCTCCTGACCCTGCTTGGCGTCGCCGCCTTCCCAGGTGTCAACGGCCTTGTGCAAGGCGCGCAACTGAGCGTCGCGTACGCCTGAGAATTGCAGCGCCTTGAACATCACGATGGCGAGACCGAGCACCGACACGGTGAGCTGCACGATGACCAGCGAGCCGCCGAGTGCGACCAGACGTTTGACGCCGGTCCACCAGGACAGCGGGTCCATGCTGACACCGGTGTCGAGCTTATTGCCCTCCTTGTCAGCGGGCACGGCCGCAGCGGCCTTATCGGCGGCGGCATTCACCTCGGCGGCTTTGGCAACCACCGCGTCGGTGGCACTGGCAGCCTTTTCAGCAACCGTGGCTGCCGCATCGGCAGCGGCACCCGCAGCTTGAGTGGCCACTTGCTTGGCGGCGGTGGGTGCGGCCTGGGCCCAAGTCTGACCACTCGTCATGAGCGCGATGCAGAACACAAACACAGCCGCACCGTGGGCTGCCCTCGATCGCCGGGGCATCACCCCTTCAGTTCCCCATCGCATAGCTATCCCTTTTTATGAGCGCGCGCGCTGTTTTATTCGAGTCGGCGCGTGGCTCTTATGAATCGACCGGGCGGCCGACTTGGGGGTCGATTATAGGACAGCGTTCCCAGAAAGGGGAATTGCCGGAAACCCCCGTTTAACAATCCTGCACGATGCTGCACGGCACCCAAAAAGCGCGCGTCGCCGTGCAACCCAGCAAGCTAAGGCCGCATTACACTAGGGCGTCATCGCACGTCCGTCCGCAACAGGCTTATTCATGTCCAATCGCATCGCCGCTCTCTATGAACGCGTCGTGCTGCGCCATCCCTGGCTGGCACTTGCCCTGCTCGGCTTCGTGATGGCGGCACTGTCGCCGGGGCTACGCAACTTCAAGCTTGATGCCTCGACCGACGCCTTGCTGTTGGAAAGCGACACCGATCTGCGCGCCTTCCGCCAGATAGCGATGCGTTACAAGACCCGCGACTTTCTGTTCATCGCGGTGGTGCCGAAAGTAGACCTGTTCACGACCGAATCCCTGGCTATGATCAGCGACCTGCGTGATGAACTGACGCAGGTGCCGGCGGTGAAGGACATCATCACGGTGCTCGACGTGCCACTGCTGTCGACCGCCACCGGACGCATGGCCGACCTCGGCATGAACTTTGAGACGCTGCGCTCGCACGAAGTGAAGATCGCGGCGGCGCGCGAGGAACTCACCACCAGCCCGCTCTATCGTAACCTCATCGCGAGCGCCGATGGCAAGGTCGGCGCCATGCAGATCTTTCTGAAAGATCATCCCAGTCTGCCGCGTCTGTCAGATCTGCGTGACGACCTGCTCTACAAGCGTATCCACGGCGGACTGACGGACGCCCAGGAGCAGGAACTCGCGCGGCTGCGGCCCGATTACGAAAAGGCCAAGGAGGAATACGAGACCTCGACGCGCGCCGCCATTGCGCAGATCCGCGCGATCCTCGACAAGCATCGCGGTGAGGCCACGCTCTATCTCGGCGGCATGCCGATGATCATCGACGACATGATGACTTTCATTCAGAGCGACATGGCGACCTTTGGTGGCGCCGTGCTGCTGTTCCTGGTGGTCATGATGGGTATCATTTTTCGCGAAGTGCGCTGGGTGGCGCTGCCCTTAGCGAGTTGTCTGTATACCAGTACCGCGATGTTTGGACTGTTGGGTCTGGTCGGTTGGAAGGTCACCATCATCTCGACCAATTTCGTGTCGCTGATGTTGATCCTGACCATGTCGATGAATATTCATCTGGTGGTGCGTTATCGCGAGCTGCTGCGCGATCATCCCGACTTGGATCAACACGAACTGGTCAGGCGCACGGTGGCACAGATGGCGCGACCCTCGCTCTATACTGTGCTGACCAACATCATCGGCTTCGGCTCCTTCGTGCTGTGCGACATCAAGCCAGTCATCGATTTCGGCTGGATGATGTCTATCGGTCTGCTGGTCGCCTTTGCCAGCACCTTTATCCTGTTTCCGGCGCTGCTGGCCATGACCCAACGCAAACCCCTGACCCGCCCCGAGACCCAGGGCTATGCCTTCACCGAGTCGCTGGCACGTCTCACCGAAAGACATGGCAAGGCTATCATCGTGGTGTCGCTGGTGATTGCGGTGCTGGCGATACTCGGCATGCGCAAACTCGAAGTGGAGAACAGCTTCGTGTCGTATTTCCACAAGGACACCGAGATTCATCGGGGCTTGGAACTTATCGACCAGAAACTGGGTGGCACCACGCCACTCGATGTCATCCTCAAATTCCCGCCGGAGGCCGGAGTAGCAGCGAACAGCGACGGCGGATCGGGCGATCTGACGGCAATGTTTGATCAGGTCGCAACCGTCGAACAGGCGTCTTCATCATGGTTCAGTGACGCCAAGATAGCGCGGCTGAAGGCCGTGCATGCCTATCTCGAAAAGCAGCCGGAGATCGGCAAGGTCTTATCACTGGCCTCGACCTTGCGCGTTGCGGAAACCATGAACGACGGCAAGCCGCTCGGCCCCGAGGGCATCGAGGCTATCTACCGCGAGATGCCGGACGCCGCCAAGGCCAATCTGTTCTCGCCTTTCGTGTCGGTCTACGACAACGAGCTGCGCATAAGCGCGCGCATCATCGACACCCAGCCCGGCTTGAAGCGCAAGGAACTGCTGGAGCGTATCGACACCGACTTACGCGAACGCCTGAAGCTTACACCCGATGAATATCAGATCTCGGGCTTGTTGGTGCTCTATAACAATGTGCTGCAGAGTTTGTACAAGTCGCAGATCCTGACTTTCGGCTCGGCCATGGCCTGCATCATGGTGCCGCTCGTCATGATGTTCCGTTCGTTCAAAGTGGCCTTGATCGGCATCTTGCCCAACCTGCTCGGCGCGGTCGCAATTCTCGGCTTCATGGGTTGGATGAAGATACCGCTGGACATCATGACGATTACCATTGCCTCGATCACCATCGGCATTGCGGTCGAGGACTGCATCCATTATCTGTACAGCTACAAGGTCGAGTATCAGCGTCTGCGCGATCCGCTCGCGGCCATGCACTACTGTCACAACAACGTCGCCAAGGCGGGCTTCTATACCACCGTGACGGTGGTGGTGGGCTTCTCCATACTCATGCTGTCGAACTTCATTCCGACCATCTTGTTCGGCCTGCTGACGGCGGTCGCGATGAGCGTGGCCTTGCTCGCGGCGCTGACCTTGATGCCGCAGCTGGTGTTGTGGTGGAAGCCGTTTCGCTTGGATGAGGAGTATTGAGGGGAACGAATGTGCGAATGAATTCGCACATTCGTTCCAGGACGAGCTACTTCAATTCAGCGCGGACTTCGCCCAGCACTTTCTCAAACTCTTCCAACGGCGCGGCGCCCGTAATCGGATGACTGTTCATGACGAACTGCGGCGTGGCCTGAATGCCAAGCTTCTTGGCCAGATCGAGATCACGCTGCACGGCAGCCTTGGCCGCCTCGCTGGCGCGATCCTTATCGAAACGCGCAAGGTCAAGCCCGAGACTCTTGGCGGTGGTGACGTAGAAGTCTTCACCCAACCGGTCCTGGCTGCCGAACATCGCATCGTGGAATTCCCAGAACCTACCCTGCTGCTGCGCGGCCCATGACGCGAGCGCGGCATTGGTCGCCTGGGGATGCATTTCGCCCAAGGGCAGATGCTTGTAGACCAAGGCCACGTCCTGGCCGTGAGCGGTCATGAACTGCTTGACGGTCTCATAGGCCTTGCCGCAATAGGGGCATTGGAAGTCAGAGAACTCGATCAGCACCAGCTTGCTACCGGCCTTGCCGCGCAGCGGCGAATCGGCCAGCAGTTCCTCGGCTTTCAATTGCGCAACCTGATCTTTCAAACGGGTCTCGGCGCTCTTCATGCGCTGCTCGGCCTGGGCACGCTGATAGCCGACCACCGCTTCCATGATTTCCTTGGGATGCTCGCGGATAACCTTGAGGATGCTGGCTTCAAGCGCCTTGTCGGCGGTTTCGTCGGCAACCGCACCGCCGCCGGCGATTAGAGTGAGCGCGAGGACAAACAGCGCGCGCGGCGCGTGACGAGCGAGACATGCAAAGCGAAATCTGACCACCATGAGGCTCCTGGCTGGATGGAGCCGACAGCCTACAACATTCCAGCGATCACGCCACGACAGCCCGCTCTCAGCGTTCGCGCAGATGACGTATCAGGTAGTGATCGACATAGGCTTTGGCGTCCAGCACCAGGCGGTCCTGGGAAAGCTGCAATTGATGCAGGAAGAACATGATGATAATGGCGAGGGTCAAGGCCACCAGCGTGGCATTGAAGGTGATGCCTAAGCCCTGGGTGACGCCGGTCACGTCACCGGCCGCAGCGCGTTGCGCCTCTTGCAGCGCGGCGCCGATGCCGCGCACCGTGCCGACGAAACCGACCGCCGGAATAGCCCACACTGAGAAGCGGATCATCGACAACTCGGCGTCGAGCCGCGAGGCTTCGAGCTCGCATTCGTCGCGCGCGGCGTCGGCGGCATGTTGCACGCTGCCGGTCGCGCCGAAGCGCGTCATGCTCGTGCGCAGCGTTCGCGGCAGCAGTCGCGTCTGCACCGGCGCCGGCAGGCTTTCGATCTGGCGCGCGAACTCGCGCACCGAATCGGGAAAGATGACCTCGCCTTCCTGCAAGCCCAGCAAGTCCTGCTGCAAGAACGTGCGCTCGCGCACCACCCGATATTCGCGGTAGCCGAGAATAAAGCCCGCCCACACCGCCAACACCCAACAGGTCTCCGGTTCCGGGTCGTGCAGGATCACCCACATGGATCGTGGGATGTGCACCATCGGATCCTTGGCCCACACCTCACGCTGATAAGAGAGCGCGGCCTCGGCGTTGGGGCGGATGACTAGCGTGTAGGCGATGTGAATCATCGTGAAGCTCAGCAGCAGCGTGGTCAGCGCGTAGAAGAAATCAAACGGAAAGGGCTTTTTCATGATGTCCGGGATTGTCGCAGAATTGCGCGCCGCCGCCAGCCTGAGCACATGCGAGATCCGCCATCCCTTCCTACATCGACGCAATCGCGCAAGCCTGCAGCCGCGCTGCGACTGCCAGCGAGCCCAAGCTATTTACGCGTAGAATCGCGGCCTCAACGCACACCGCGCGCAGATCTCACGCGCGCCGTCCTTGCGGAGGTTGTCGTGACATCATTGCTGGCCAAGGAACGCACCATCGCATCGCCCGGTTTCAACCGCTGGTTGGTGCCGCCGGCAGCTTTATGCATTCATCTGTGCATAGGCATGGCCTATGGCTTCTCGGTGTTCTGGCTGCCGCTCATGCATGCACTGGGCGTGAACGCGCCGCTCGCCTGCCCGCCCGAGATGGGCTGGCTGGCCAAACTCACCACCACCACCTGCGACTGGGACAAGCCCCTGCTCGGCTGGATGTACACCCTGTTCTTCGTGTTTCTGGGCTCGAGCGCCGCGCTGTGGGGCGGCTGGCTGGAACACGTCGGCCCGCGCAAAGCCGGCACGGTGGCGGCCTTGTGTTGGTGTGGCGGCCTCGTGATCTCAGCGGCGGGGGTCTACCTGCATCAGTTATGGATGATGTGGCTGGGCTCGGGATTGATCGGCGGCATCGGTCTCGGCCTCGGCTATATTTCGCCAGTCTCGACCTTGATCAAATGGTTTCCCGATAGACGCGGCATGGCGACCGGCATGGCCATCATGGGTTTTGGTGGCGGCGCCATGATCGGCTCACCGCTCGCTGACTTGTTGATGAAGCACTACGCCACCGCGCAGGCTGTCGGTGTATGGCAGACTTTCCTCAGCCTCGCAGCCCTCTACCTGGTGTTCATGCTGACCGGCGCCTTTGCCTACCGCGTACCGCCTAGCGGATGGGCGCCGGCCGGCTGGCAGCCTGCGTTCAAAGCCGACAGTAACAGCATGATCACCCAACGCCATGTGCACGTCAGTCGTGCCTGGCGCACGCCACAGTTCTGGCTGTTGTGGGGTGTGTTGTGCCTCAACGTATCAGCGGGTATCGGTGTGATCGGCATGGCCTCGCCGATGTTGCAGGAGATCTTCGGTGGTCGCCTGTTGGGACTCGATCTCAAATTCGATCAATTGAACACCGCACAGCTCGGTCAGACAGCGGCGATCGCCGCCGGCTTCACCGGTCTGCTCTCGTTGTTCAACATCGCCGGGCGCATCGCCTGGGCGAGCTGCTCTGATGTCATTGGGCGCAAGGCCACCTACTTCCTGTTCTTCGTGCTCGGCATGGCCTTATACAGCGCCGCGCCGAGCGCGGGTGCCGCAGGCAACGTAGCGCTGTTCGTCGCTTTGTTCTGCGTGATCCTGACCCTATATGGCGGCGGCTTCGCGACCATCCCGGCCTATCTCGCCGACATGTTCGGCACGCAGATGGTCGGCGCCATCCACGGCCGCCTGCTGACCGCCTGGTCGGTGGCCGGCATCCTCGGCCCGGTGCTGGTCAATTACATCAACGACGCCCAGACCAAAGCGGGTGTCGCCAAGAGCGCGGCCTACGACACCACGCTGTATGTGCTCGCCGCGCTGCTGGCGGGCGGCTTGTTGTGCAATCTGCTGGTGCGACCGGTAGCGGCACGCTGGTTCATGAGTGAGACCGAACTCGCCAGCGAGCGGCAGCTCGCCCACGACGCCCCAATGGCCTTGCTCGCCAATACCAGGCAAGACGACCAGCCCAGCTCAACGCTGCTGGTCGCGGGTTTCTGGCTGCTGGTTGGTGTGCCGCTGGCCTGGGGCGTGTGGAACACCTTGGTCAAAGCCCTGGTCCTGTTCCAGTGAAGCGCGCCACTCATCCATTCTCGAGCCGGCTTCGTAACACATCCCTATGAATCGTCCTGCGTCTCAGGAAACGACCGATCTCCCGGCTGTACTCGGCAGCGCGCGGCGTGGTCGCCGCCGCGCTCGACTGTGGTGGTGGTTGGCCGGCGCGCTGATGCTGGCCGGCGGCAGCAAGTTCTATCTCAAGCAGATGGAACAGAGTGACAGTCCATCGATTGAATACGTCGGCGCCGATGTCACCCAAGGTGACCTCACGGTCAAGGTCACCGCCACCGGCACCTTGCAACCCTTGACCCAGGTCGATGTCGGCAGCGAGTTGTCGGGCTTGGTCGAAGAGGTGCGGGTCGACTTCAACGACACCGTCAAACGCGGCCAGGTGTTGGCACGCCTCGATACGCAACGGCTTGAAGCCACCGCCGTGCAGGGGCGCGGCTCGCTGGCTTCCGCCGAGGCACGCATGCGCGAAGCGCAGGCGACGGTGATCGAAACCGGTCTCAAGAACGGCCGCTGCGCCAAGCTCGCGCAGAAGCAGATGTGTTCGGCTGACGATCTCGATGCCTCACGCGCGGCCTTGGCGCGCGCCGAAGCGGTGGTGGCGAGCGCCAAGGCCGAAGTGGCTGTCGCCAAAGCCACCTTGGAAGAACGCGAGACCGAATTATCCAAGGCCGTCATCCTCTCGCCCATCGACGGCATCGTGTTGAAGCGTTTGATCGAACCCGGGCAAACCGTCGCGGCGGTGATGCAGACGCCGCTGTTGTTCACCCTCGCGGAAAATCTCACGCAGATGAAATTGCAGGTGGCGGTCGATGAAGCCGATGTAGGCGTGGTCGCCGCCGGCCAGCACGCGAGCTTCGGCGTCGACGCCTATGCCATGCGCGCCTTTCCCGCCGTCGTCACCCAGGTGCGCTATGCACCCGAGACCAAGGACGGCGTGGTCACCTACATCACGGTGCTGCGCGTCGATAACAGCGATCTGGCGCTGCGCCCGGGCATGACCGCGACTACGGAAATCGTCGTACACGAAATTAAGGATGCGATGCTGGTGCCGAACGCGGCCCTGCGCTTCGTGCCGCCCGCGCCGCGCGCCAAGGGCGATGACGGCGGCCTCCTCGGCAAGCTCATGATGCGCTGGCCGTCGCGTCAGGCCTCGAGTCGCCCCGACGAACCAAAAGGCAATGAACGCCAGCTGTGGGTGTTGGATGGCAACACACCGCGCGCCGTGACGGTGACCATCGGCGCGACCGACGACCAGCGCACGGTCGTGACGGGCACGGGACTGAAGGCCGGCATGAAGGTCGCGGTCGACTATCGTCAGGCCAAGCAATGAGCGGAACGTCGGCGGCGTCCACGCCGCTCGTCGAGCTGCGTCGCGTGACGCGCGTCTATGGTCATGGCGAAGCACGGGTTGAAGCGCTGCGCGGTATCGATGTGGCCATCGGCCCCGGCGACTTCGTCGCCATGATGGGCCCCAGCGGTTCGGGCAAGTCGACCTGCATGAATATCCTCGGCTGTCTCGACCAACCAAGCGCGGGCATGCATCTTTTTCAAGGCATCGATGTCGGCGCGCTGACCCAGGACGAACGCGCGCTGGTGCGACGCGCCAGCATCGGCTTCGTGTTTCAGGGTTTCAATCTGTTGGCGCGCACCTCGGCGCTGGAAAACGTCGAACTGCCGCTCATCTATCGCGGCAATCGCGCCCAGCCGCGTCGCGCGCGCGCCCTCGCGGCACTGGCCGCAGTCGGTCTCGCTGATCGCGCCCATCATGCCCCCAACGAATTGTCCGGTGGCCAACAGCAGCGCGTTGCGATTGCGCGTGCCATCGTCGCTGAACCGAGCGTCTTGTTCGCCGACGAGCCGACCGGCAATCTCGATACCGCGCGCAGTCATGAACTCATGCAACTACTCGCGGATCTGAATCGCGAGCGCGGCTTGACCATCGTCATGGTCACCCATGAAACCGATATGGCCAGCTACGCCCGCCGCATCATCCATTTCCGTGATGGCCTGCTTGAAGTCGAGGCGCAAGCATGATCGGTAACGCCTTCGTGCTCGCGGTGCGCGCCATCCGCCGCAATCTGCTGCGTTCCTCGCTGACCGTGCTCGGCATCGTGATCGGCGTGGCGGCAGTCATCACCATGGTCACCATCGGCAAGGGCGCGACCGCACGCGTGACCCAGGACATCTCGCAACTCGGTGCCAACTTGCTTATCGTGCGGCCCGGCCAGCGTGTCGGCATGCAACGCACCGAAGCGCCGCAATTCAAGATTGCCGACGCCGAAGCGGTAGCGCGCGAAGTGAACAGCGTTACCACCGTCGCGCCAACTTCCTCGCGCGCGCTGTCGGTGGTGGCCGGCAATCAAAGCTGGTTGACCAGCATCTACGGCGTCGACAACCGCTATTTCGACGTCGGCAACTGGACGCTGGCCGCTGGTCGCATGTTCAGCAGTGGTGAAATGCGCAGTGGCGCGGCGGTGTGTCTGCTCGGTGAGACGGTGCGCAAAAGTTTGTTCGGCACGCGCGATCCACTCGGCGAGAAAGTGCGCTTCGGCAAGGTCTCCTGTGATGTCATCGGCCTCTTGCAGACCAAGGGTCAGACCACCACCGGCATGGATCAGGACGACATGGTGTTGACGCCGCTGCGCACCTACTGGCGTCGCGTGGCCGGCAACCAGGACGTGACCTCGATGCAGATCTCGGCGCGTGACGGCGTGCCGACGACGGTCGCCTTGCGCGACATCACTGCATTGCTGCGCGAACGACGCCACATCGCGCCCCATGAAGACGATGACTTCACCGTCATGGACCTACAGGAGATCGCGCGCACGCTGGCCGGCACCACCCAGGTCTTGACCGGTCTGCTCGGCGCGGTGGCGGCGGTCAGTCTCTTGGTCGGCGGCATCGGCATCATGAACATCATGCTGGTGTCGGTCACCGAAAGAACTCGCGAAATCGGCATACGCCTTGCCATCGGCGCGCTGGAGCGCGACGTGTTACTGCAATTTCTGATCGAAGCGGTGGTGTTGTCGAGTTTCGGCGGACTGGTCGGCATTGCGATCGCGCTGGTGGCCTCCATGGGCCTCGCCCAACTACTGGCGGTGCCCTTGATCCTCGACCCCGGCATGATCCTGCTGGCCTTTCTGTTCGCGATGGCGGTAGGCGTGGTTTTCGGTTTCTTTCCGGCGCGCAAGGCCGCGCGGCTCGATCCCATCGAGGCCTTGCGTTTCGAGTGAGTCTCTAGTGTGCTGTCCCGTGATGAACTTCGAGAATTCGCGCCGGTATCGAGCCGTGAGGCAAGGCGCGAGGAGGAGTCATAGCGGCGCTACGGCGACGACGAGCAACACCGCATCGCGGTTCGAGACCAAGTGAATTACGAAGATTCATTGCGGGACAGCACACTAACCTCAGCGCGCTTTAGCGCGCGGCGCGGGAAAGCGATAGAGATAGATCGAATAGCCGATGCGGTCGACAGGCTGATAGCGCGTCAGCCAATCGAGACCGGCGTGGGTGAAAAAATCAATCTTGCGCAGCCACACCAGGCGATGGGTGCTGAGCGCATAGAGTCCGGGCGGTGGATCGCGGTATTCACTCTCGGTCATGGCCGTCGCGTGCACGCCATAGAGTGCCGGCGCGATGGTGCCGAAATAACTCAAGTACAGGTGCTCGTTGGGCGCATGCTCCATCTGCCAACGCGCAAGTCCCGGCAGTTCCTGGCCCCAGTCGATATTGCTGTCGTCGAGCAAATAGGGCGCGTTGGCCGGGCCGCCGGCGAGCGTATTGAAGTAGGCGAGCTGATCGGGGTAATAGACCACGGTCTCAACCAGCATCCAGGTGAGCGCCGCGCCAACCAACAGCCTACCGCGTCGGCTCTGCTGCGCACTCGCGACCAGACTCGAGAATATCGCCAGCATCGGCAACGCCGGCATGATGCGACGGATGCCGACGTTGACGGTGTCGAAGCAGGACACGCCTACCATCACCAGCGCTGGCAGCAACAGGAACACCGCGAGTTCTGCGCCACGCGGATGACGCGCGCAGGCGATCAAGGCCGCGCCGAGCAACAGCAGCGCCGGCACAGGTGTCTTCAACAAGAAGGCCGCGAGGTAGTAATACCAGACCGAGCGTTCAAGCACCGCGCCGAATACATAGCTGTGATAGTCGGGATTGGTATTGACGTAGAGATGCGAGAGTCCGTCGAGAAATGGCCGGATATCGAGCAGCTTGCCGTAGGCGGCGCTGACCAACACGACGAACAGCGCCAGTGACGCCGACGCACGCAGCATCAGCGGCAGCGCGGCGCGTCCTTGTCGCCCCATCACATAACCGATCTGGATCAAGGCCAGCGGTCCGAGTAACAAGGCGGTGAACTTCGCCATCACCGCCACCGCGACCGCCGCGCCATACAGCAACCAGTGCTGCCATCGTCCGCTGTCCAGCGCGCGCCATAAGAGATAACTGGCGGCGAGCATGGCGGTGCTACACAGATAGTCGGTGGTCGCGAGTCGACTGTGGGCCATGAGCGTCGGCGAGAGCGCCACACCCAGCGCGGCGGTCAATGCACCATAGGGGCCGAACAAAGCCAGTGCCCAACGTCCGGCCAGCCATACGCACAACACGCTGGCGAGCCATACCGGCGCGCGCGCCCATTGCGTGATCTGGTCAAGCCGTGCGGGATGGGCGGCGAGATAATCGACCGCGAAACCGACCTGATTGGCGGCGCGAAAGTCCGGCCCGTCATAGGGCGGACGCGGCAAGTCGAGCCACAACAGCGGCAGCGCCAGCAATTGTTGGGCAAAGGGCGGCGCCTCGCTGTTCAAACGATGGTCGCCGGTCTGCCAATAGGACAGCCCGGCCATGATGAACACCGGCTCGTCCCAGGTCAGGGATTCGTTGCGCGCAGCGAGAGCCGCCAGCATGGCACTCGCCAATGCAATGAGCAGCACCAAGCGGCGGGCCAGACGCGCGCTGAAGAACGCCATGCGCGTCTGTCTGCTCCCCCCATCCTGCTGCGTCATGCTGCCCATGGCGACTAATGTAGCCGCTCGCATCCGCTCTGTGCGTGTCGCTGCAGGACAAGCTCGGTCTGTTCAAGGCGCTGCGAGACAGCGCCGATACAGTAGCCTGCACTCCTTTGTGCAGCCTCGCAGAGGATCCCGATGTCGGCCGCTCTCCCCGCTTCGTCGAAACTGTCGCGCCTGCAATCCATCGCGCCTGCCAACGCAGGCCATGCCGTGCTGGTGGTCGAAGACAGCAAGGCGATTCGTGAACTGCTGTGCGGCTATCTGCGTCAGATCGGTGGCTTCACGGTCGAGACCGCCGCTAGCCTGGCCGGTGCCGAGGCGCTGCTCGCCGAGCATCCACAACGCTTCTTCTGCGCCGCCCTTGATCTCAATCTGCCCGACGCCGCCGACGGTGAGGTGGTCGACGCGGTGCGTGCTCACGGCGTGCCGGTGATCGTATTGTCCGGCAGTGCCGCAGCGGCGGTGCGCGAACGCATGATGGCGAAGAACATCGTCGACTATGTCGTCAAGCAGAACAGCTACGAAATAGAACACGTCGCCTATCTGATCGGTCGTCTGCGCGAAAACCGCGCGACTAAGGTTCTGGTGGTCGACGATTCGCGCAGCTTCCGTAGGTACATCGCCAGTCTGCTGGAAAAATATTTCTTCCATACGCTCGAAGCTGCGGATGGCCGCGAGGCGATGGCTATCGTCGCGGAACACCCTGACATTACCCTCGTCATCACTGACATCAACATGCCGGTGATGGATGGCTTTCAATTGATCGCCGCTCTGCGTCAGCGCTACCGCCGCGAGGACCTCGCCATCATCGGTATCTCGGATACCAATAAGCATGATATCTCGGCCAAGTTACTCAAACTCGGCGGCAACGATTTCCTGACCAAGCCGTTCGCAGTCGAAGAGTTCTATTGTCGGGTCACACAGAACACCAATATGGTGGGCTATGTGCGCCAGATTCGTGATTCGGCGATTCACGATTTTCTGACCGGCGTGTACAACCGCCGCTATCTGTTCGAAGTGGCAGCGACCCTCTATGGCAATGCGCGACGCGGCAACGTGCAACTCGCGGCCTTGTTACTCGATGTCGATCATTTCAAGGCGGTCAACGACACCTACGGTCACAGCGCCGGTGACGTGGTATTGCAGGCCATCGCCAGCCGTATCAGTGGCGAGCTGCGTACGATCGACGTCGTCGCGCGTTATGGCGGTGAGGAATTCGTGTGCCTCGTCGTCCTCAAGGAAGCGAGCGATGTCGCCATCGTGTGTGAGCGAGTACGCAAGGCGATAGCGGAGATGGAAGTCGAGTATGACGCTCAACGCATAGCGGTCACGGTCAGTATCGGCGCCACTACTACGCTCGGCGCCTGCTTTGAAGACATGCTGCGGGCCGCCGACCATGGCGCCTACCAGGCCAAGGCCGCAGGACGCAATCGCTGCGTGGTGGCTTGAGTTTGCGTGTCGCCGTTGGCGTCGCGCGCCAATTCAAGCAATGACGGAGCTCGGTAGCAGATCGATATCAATCAGCAGATGGGCATTGCCGATGCTGTAGGCCTGGTAGTGCACGCCGTCTTGCTCTTGCGCAGCGCCGCCGTCGGGAACCCAGCCCGACGCCAAGGTAGCAACGCTGTCGCCCGCCGCACCACTGACCCGCAAGATGTTATCGACCGCGCCCAGCGCCAACACATCGGACAAACCCATCAACAAGCTGTTGTTACCGCTGCCGCCCAAATCGATGTGATCGAAATGCACCAGGCGGGAGTCGTCGATAGTGCGGAGATCGAGCGTCACACCGCTGCCGTCAACGCGCAGCGTGTTGCTGCCCGCGCCGCCGTCCAGCAGTTCATCCAGCGGGTCATAGACCAGCACGTCGTCGCCACCGCCACCCGATACGCGATCGGCGCCGCCGGCGCCGTCGAGCAGATTGGCGGCCTCATTGCCGGTGATGACGTTGGCGGATTCGTTGCCGATGCCATGCACCGCTTGGCTGCCGGTCAAAGTCAATTGCTCGACGCCGCTTGGCAAACTGTAGTCGACACTGCTGCGCACGTTGTCGATGCCACCGCCGCCGACCGTACCGATCAGGGTGAAATCATCGACACGCCAAGTACCGTTGGCGGCGCTGGTGCCATTCGCGGAAAGCTCGACATTGATGGTGCCGCGCAGATCGAGGAGAGAATTCAATGCCCATTCACCAGACTCGTGACCACCAGGATTACCGAGCGTCGCCGTGCCATGCGCCACCCATTGATCATTGATGCGCATCTGCCAAGCGGTGGGGCCGCTGCCGCGTGCACCGCTAGATGATTGTTCGTTGAAACTGAAGCCGGTCAGGTCGATGCGCTGACCGTCGGCAATGACAAAGGAAAACCGGAAGGCATTGCCGTCATCCTGCGTGGTGAGTGGATCGCCGTCGTCAAAGCCCGTCGCACCGATAGCGATGCCGCGATTCGAGGCCGAATCGAATCCTTTCAAACCGCCATCGAGCAAGGTCGCGGCGTCCTGCGTGGACCATGCGCTGACATGACTTATGGCAGCGGCTTGCAGCGCCGTGCCGGGATTGTCGAAAACGTCGCCGGCGACACTCTGAAAATTGAGCTTCAGCAAGGTGACAGGCGCGGCTTCGTCGATGACGTCGCCCGTGTCATCGACCACATAGCTGTCATTGCCCGGGCCACCTTCCATGTGGTCGGCGCCCGCGCCACCGTCGATCAGATCGTCGCCAGCGCCGGCGGCCAGATGTTTGGCGCCGGCATTGCCGGTCAGGTGATTGTCGAGTTCGTTGCCGGTCGCCGAAATATTTTGCGCGCCGAGCAGCAACAGGTCTTCAACATTGGCCGGCAGCGTGTAGCCGTCGAGCGTGGTGCGCACGGTGTCATGACCCTGGTCGATACCTTCGATCACGCTGTCGCCGCTGCTATCGACGATGAAGGTATCGTCGCCGCTGTCGCCGCTCAAGGTATCGTTACCCGCCCCGCCGTCCAGAATATCGTTGCCGCCACCACCGTCGAGTTGATTGGCGAACGCCGAGCCCGTCATGACGTTGTCGAGTTCGTTGCCGATGCCGTGCACGAACAGATTGCCGACCACCACCAGCTTCTCGACGTTGGGCGGCAAGGTGTAGCTGACCGAGGTGCGGACGGTATCGATACCGTCGTCGAACGCCTCTTGAATACGCACCGCGCCGGAATTGACGATGTAGATATCGTCACCCGCACCGCCGCGCAGAGTGTCGACCCCGCCGCCGCCGTCCAGCACATCGTTACCGGCGCCACCGCTCAAGGTGTTGCGCGCGCTGTTGCCAGTCAGATGGTTGTCGCCGCCATTGCCAGTGCCGGACAACGGCGCCTGGCCGAGCAGGATCAGATTCTCGACCTCGGCGGCGAGGGTATGGCTAACCGTCGCACGCACCGTGTCGATGCCTTCGCCGCGCTTTTCGACCACCCGGTCGCCGGCGTTATCGACGATATAGAGATCGTTACCGCGCCCACCGGCCATGAGATCGGCGCCGCTGCCGCCGTCCAGCACGTCATTGCCGGCCAGACCATAGAGGCTGTCGTTACCGGCCAGACCGAACAGGCTGTCACCGCTGGCGGTGCCATCGAGTCGTTCGCCGCGCGCGGTACCGCGTCGAGTCGCCATGTCGTGGAACTCCGGTGCTGGGGATAGGACAATGAATACAGCAGGCCGCGCCGACCGCGTACTGGTAATGATCGAGGTCGCGCTGGCGACGGGCAATAGGTTCGCGGTCACCGGTTTGGTGACCCGCGCCACGCATCGCGTTTTCAGCGAACAGCCGTGCGACAGAATGTGAACAATAGTTGCCGAAATTCGACCATCTGGTTACGCGCGCAGGGCGCCACGACCACCAACCCTAGGGAGTGCACCCCATGCGCCTGTCCTTGATGCTGCTACTGCCCCTCGCCCTGTGGGCGAACGCCGGCGCCGAGACTTTCCGTTATGCCGAGCCGCCTCTCGGTCGTCTGGTCTTCAACGAGCTGCTAAACAGCGAGATCACAGCGCCTTTACGGCTGCCGAAGATAGGCCAGTATTACGCCGAGCTGATATTGGAACCGCCGGAAGGCGCGACGGATGTGGTCTTGAGCGCGCCGCTCGCGCTGGAACTCGATGTCAGCGTGGCGCGGCGTGAGCACCCGCTTTTGAAGCGCACCGTCAAGGTCAGCTTCGCGCCGGGCGAGCGCACCAAGACGCTGTTCTGGCTGAATGTGCCCGATCATTTACCGAACCGTAGCAATCTCGAAATGCACGTCAGCCTGCGCGAGCCCAGCGGCGTGCAACTCGGCAACGCCAAGGTGCGACTACAGCTGACGCGCAAGATCGAGTTTTCGCCGATCTTGTTGCGCTAGCGACGACTTATCCGATTGACTTCGAGTGGCGCGGTTGCGAACAATGGCTCGCGTTTCACCGAATAACAAAGCGCCCGACTGAGGCGCGAGGAGGGTTCCCCCAATGCGTAATCGCTGTGCCTATCTCGTCGTATTGCTGTTCGCCGTATTCACGGCCCAAGCCCAGGCGTATTCGTCAATGTTCGTGTTCGGCGACAGCCTGAGCGATGACGGCAACAATGCCTTGGCCTTACCCGGCTTCGGCATCCCGCAAACCGTTGCACCGTTCAAGGACGGCAATTCGCTGGCACCGCTCGTGCCGGTCGGCACCTATGCGAGCAACAATTACTCCAACGGCCCGGTGTGGGTGGACTACCTCGCCTCGGCACTGAACCTGCCGTTGACGCCGGCCCTCCTCGGCGGCACCAACTTCGCCTATGGCGGCGCGGTCACCGGCCCGCTCGGCCTGCCGAAAACAGATCTGAGTCCAATACCGAGCCTGGAGCAGCAGGCCTCGCTCGCAGTAGCGACGCTCGGTACCCTGCCGAGTGACGCGCTCTATGTGGTGTGGGGTGGCGGCAATGATCTGCGCGCGCTCAGTGAAGCTTTCGGTCCGGGGCTGGCTGATCCACAGACGCGGCAACAGGCCGCGCTCAATCTGCAGATTGGCATCTCCCAAAGCCTCGGTAACCTCGGTACCACGCTGGGCACCCTGGCCGGCGCGGGCGCGAACCATTTCCTGATCCCGAACCTGCCTGATCTCGGCATCACACCGATAGCGCGCTTCCTTGAGAGTGGGGCACCGGGCACTCAGCAGACGCTGACCGATCTGTCCGTGGCGTTCAATAACGGGCTCGCCAGTGCGATCAGCACGATGCAGGGCATACCCGGCTTCAGCCTGATCAGCATCGACATCTTTGCCCTGAACCACGCGGTGGTCGACCACCCGGCGCCAGGGATGAATGTCACCGATGCCTGCACCTCGCAGAACGGCTTTCAGGGTTGCACCGATCAACAGAACTTCGTGTATTGGGATGGCATTCATCCGACCACCGCCACCCATCAACAGATCGCGGCCCTCGCCTTCAGTGCGGTGCGGCCGGTGCCCGTGCCAGCCA
>JAYWAC010000131.1:0-14621 GCA_043782755.1 Pseudomonadota bacterium
CTTGCTTGAACTCGGCCATCTGCGCGCCGCGTTCTTCATAGGCATGGGCGACACGCGCCAACACATCGGCAAAGCCTGGGCGGCCGTGACGCGGCGTATTGGGGAAATAAGTGCCGCCGAAATAGGGCACCTGATCGTCCGGTGTCAGGAACATGGTCAGCGGCCAGCCACCATTGGCCTGGGTCAGCAGTTGATGGGCGGCCTGGTAGATCTTGTCGAGATCGGGCCGCTCCTCGCGGTCCACTTTGATATTGATGAACAGGCGATTCATCAGTGCCGCGATGTTGGCGTCCGCAAAAGACTCATGCGCCATGACATGACACCAGTGACAGGCCGAGTAACCGATGGAGAGCAGGATGGGCTTGTTTTCGGTGCGCGCGCGGGCCAGCGCTTCCTCGCCCCAGGGATACCAGTCGACCGGGTTGTCGGCGTGTTGCAGGAGGTAGGGACTGGTGGCGTCGTGCAGGCGGTTCATGGTGATCGTTCATGGGCTCGTGAAAGGGTCGCCAAGCTAGCACGCCGCGCGGCACCCGGCCCATCAAACGGTGCATAATGGCGGCCGGTTGCTGTGACGTCCCTGGCCATGATTCCGTTTCCGCCCATCGATCCCGTCGCCTTCACGCTCGGCCCTGTGCCGGTGCACTGGTACGGGCTCTCCTACATCGTTGGCATCGGCCTCGGCTGGGGCCTGCTCCACGATCGTGCCAGCCGCAGCAATGGCCGCTGGAGCCGCGATCAGATCGCCGATCTGGTGTTCTACGCGGCCATGGGCGCGGTGCTCGGCGGACGCATCGGCTACATCCTGTTCTACAACCTTGAGTCCTACGTCGCGCAGCCCTCGTCGATATTCGCGGTATGGCGCGGTGGTATGTCCTTTCATGGCGGCGCGCTGGGTTTGACGCTCGCGCTCGTCGTGTTTGCGCGCGCCAACCAGCGCAGCTTTCTTGAAGTGGCGGACTATCTGGTGCCGGTAGTCCCCATCGGCCTCGGCCTCGGCCGCATCGCGAATTTCGTCAATCAGGAATTATGGGGCGCACCGACCCTGCAAGCCTGGGGCGTGTTGTTCACCAATCCGGCCGCCGGCGGCATCGCGCGCCATCCGAGCCAGCTCTATGAAGCCCTGCTCGAAGGCCTGGTGTTATTTCTGATTCTGAACTGGGTTGGGCGCAAGCCTCGCCCCCACGGCACGCTGCTGGCGTGTTTCCTGATCTTCTATGCCATGTTCCGGTTCGCCGTCGAGTTCGTGCGCGAACCCGATGCGCATATCGGCTATCTGGCCTTTGACTGGCTGACCATGGGCCAGCTGCTATCGGTGCCGATGTTCATCATCGGCCTCGTCATGCTGGTCGCCATGGGCAAGCACCGCGAGTAAGTAGCGATGCAGATCTATCTCGATCTCCTGCGCCATGTCCGTCACCACGGCGTGCGCAAAACCGACCGTACCGGCACCGGCACCTTGAGCGTTTTCGGTCATCAGATGCGCTTTGATCTCAAAAGCGGCTTTCCGCTGCTGACCACCAAGAAGCTGCATCTCAATTCCATCATCCATGAATTGATCTGGTTCCTGCGCGGTGAATCGAATGTCGCCTATTTGCGCGAACACGGTGTGTCGATCTGGGATGAATGGGCCGATACGCAAGGCGAGCTCGGCCCGGTGTATGGCGTGCAATGGCGCTCCTGGCCGCGCGCCGATGGTGGCACTATCGATCAGATCACGGAGGTCATAGACGCCATTCGCCGCACGCCCGATTCGCGGCGGCTGGTGGTGAGCGCCTGGAACGTTGCCGACATTCCGCGCATGGCGCTCGCGCCCTGCCATACGATGTTCCAGTTTTACGTCGCCGATGGCCGTCTGTCCTGTCAGATGTATCAGCGCAGCGCAGATATATTCTTGGGCGTGCCCTTCAACATTGCCTCCTATGCGCTGCTGACCTTGATGGTGGCGCAGGTCTGCTCACTTGAGCCTGGTGAGTTCGTGCATACCCTGGGCGACGCTCATCTTTATCTCAATCATCTTGAGCAGGCCGATCTGCAGTTGACGCGCACACCCTATAGCGCACCGCGCATGGTGTTGAATCCGGCGGTGCGTTCGATCTTCGATTTCAAGCGCGCAGACTGCGTGCTCGAGAACTACGAGTGCTATCCCCATATCGCCGCGCCCGTCGCGGTGTGATGGCGGCGACGGCGCGCGCGTGTAGTCCACCGTGAAGCTCGTGCTGGTGGTAGCGATGGCAAGCAACGGGGTGATCGGTCGCGATGGCACCTTGCCCTGGCATCTGCCGGCCGACCTCAAACGCTTTCGTGCCATCACCATGGGCAAGCCCATCGTCATGGGACGTCGCACTCACGAATCCATTGGCCGCCCGTTGCCGGGACGACGCAACATCGTGTTGTCGCGCGCAGCGGGCTATCAGGCGGCAGGCTGCGAAGTGTTTCCCGCCTTGGATATCGCGCTGGCGGCGCTTAAAGATGTCGAAGAGGTGATGATCGTCGGTGGCGCGGCCCTCTATGGCGAAGCGCTACCCCATGCGCAGCTGATCTATCTGACGGAAGTGGATGCCGCGCCGGCAGGTGATGTGTATTTCCCGGATTTCGATCCGATCGAGTGGCGCGAAATCGACAGCGAGCAACACCCTGCCGACAAAAATAACCAGCACGCCTATCGCTTTCGCGTGCTGCAACGTCTCAGTCGAAAGGCAGCGCCGTCGTCGATTTGACCTGAAACAAGGCACCGTCTTCGAGACGCATCGCTGTCAAGTCACCGCCCCACACGGCGCCGGTATCGAGCGGATAAACACCGAGGCCCTGCCATTGCGCGCGTGGCAGACGCAGCGTTGACCAATGGCCGAACACGATGCGCAGATCAGCGCTCGCGCGTGAGGGCATGGCGAACCAGGGCGTGAGCCCGTTAGCCGCCGCCGCTTCGCCTTTGTCCGTCAGATCGATGCCGCCATCGGCGCTGCAATAGCGGATACGGGTCAGGCAATTGGTGATCAAACGCAGGCGCGCATGACCGCTGAGCTGCATATCCCAACGCGCGGGCTTGTCGCCATACATGTGGGCAAGGAAGTCTGCAAAGTTCTCACCGCGTAACGCGCTTTCCACTTCTGCGGCACAAGACTGTGCCGTGGCCAGATCCCATGGCGGCGGCAGGCCGGCGTGAACGAGGGTATAGCCGAGCGCGGCGTCGTGATGCAACAGGGGCTGGTGGCGCAACCAATCGAGCATGATGTCCCTATCGGGAGCGGTGAGAATTTCTTCCAGCGTATCGCGTCGTCGCGGCTTGACCGAGGGCACGTAGGCGCAGGCCAACAAATGCAGATCGTGATTACCGAGCACCGTCACCGCGCGGTCACCGAGCGCTATCACAGAGCGCAGCACGGCCGCCGATTGCGGCCCGCGGTTGACCAGGTCGCCCACTAGCCACAATCGATCGACCGCGCGGTCGAAAGCGATGGCCTCAAGCAAGGCCTCGAATTCTCGATAGCAGCCTTGCAGATCGCCGATTGCGTAGGTCGCCACGCGCAGCAGAGCCTCAGTTCAGGAGGCGCGGCACGGCCAGGCGGAAGATCGGAATCGCAGCCTTGAACCGTTCGCCGTCGCTGGCCTTCATCTGGTAGCTGCCACTCATGCTGCCGAGCGGTGTTTCGAGCACCGCGCCACTGGTGTACTGAAAGGCCTTGCCCGGTTCGATCAGAGGTTGCTGGCCCACCACGCCATCGCCATGCACTTCCTGAATGCGACCGTTGGCATCGGTGATCAGCCAGTGGCGGCTCAGCAGTTGCGCGGCGATCGAGCCGATGTTGGCGATGGTGATGGTGTAGGCGAAGGCGTAGCGGTTGGCGGCGGGCTCCGACTGCTCTTCGAGATACGCGCCCTCGGCGCTGACCCGTATGTCGTACTTACTTTCATTCATGAGGGGATTCCGTGTCAGTGGCGCCGGGCATCTTGCGCCTGGCGCCATTGTAGCGGCAGGCGCGCGCTCAATAACGGGCTATCACATGGGTGGCGAAATCACGGAATACACGCCGCGCATGATCCATCGGTGGCAGCAGCGTGATCTCGCGCAGGCCGGCCGCCTCGGCAGCGCGCAGACGGGCGATGATCTGCTCTGGTTCGCCAGCCAGAATCCAGGTCTCGATGGCTTCCGGCGTAATGAAGCGCCGTTCCTCGGGCACCAGCCATGAGCAATGGCCTTCGTGAATCTGTAGATAGCGTTTGTGTTCGGGCATCGCCATCTTGCCGACATAATCGCAGTACTCGTCCCACACGTTGCGCACCGCTGGCGGCAGGGCTGAATCATCGCCGCTGAGTTTCCAGTTCTCATAGCAGTAGTGCAGCGCCGCCGCGACTTGCGAGCCACACTGATCGATAACGCGTGGACTGGTCAGTTTTTCACCCGCGCCGAGTACCACCGCGCTGGTCAGTGCCGCGCTATGGAAATCGCTCGGCAAGGTGCGCTCGACTTCGGCCGCACCGGCGCGCATCAACGCGTAACTCTCATGTACCAGGGCCGGCGGTTCGTTGAGCGCCGAGATACGACCGTCGCCGTAGGCGCCCGCTGCGCGCAGCGCGCCCGGGCCATTGGCCGCCACCCAGATCGGGATCTGTTGACTGATATCGATGAACTTGCGTTCGAGATGCAGGAAGCGGATGTCGCGGGTCTCGCCGTTGAGGCTGTACTGCACTTCCTCGCCCGCCAGCAGCGCGCGCACCACGCGCAGGTATTCACGGAAGGGTTTGGGCTTCATCGGCTTCATACCCATCACACGCATCGCGGTATGACCGGTGCCTAAACCCAAGAACACGCGACCCGGCGCCAGCGCGGCGATACTGGCAATGGAGTGCGCGGTGACCGGCGCGATGCGGGTCGGCGCGATCGACACGCCGGTGCCGATCTTGATGCGCGAGGTATTGACCGCCGCCAGTGCAAGCACCGCGTAACAGTCCGACCAGATCATCTGCGAGTCGGGCACCCAGCCGTGGTCGTAGCCGAGATCCTCGGCGAGCTTGATGAGCTGCCAGTCGTTGATGTGGGTGCCGATCATGGCGCCGAATTTCATGGGCATCTCCTGCGGGGTTGGTCGTGAACGTGGTCAGCATCGTTTGCCATCGCCGCCATGCGGTCAAGCGGCCGTAAGGTCTGGGCGGGCGATTGCCGAGCCTACCGCCCTGCTGTTAGGGTGCGCGCGACATTCATCGTCGTGCGCCGCATCGAGCCCGTCCATGTCCGAACAAATCAAGTTACGTCCGCGCCTGCGCGGCGCGCAGACCAAGATGCGTTTTGCCCTGCTGTTGCTGGTGCCGCTCGCTATTGCGTTCAATGTCTATGTGAACAACGTCGCGCTCTCGCGCGACATCGCCGGCATCACTTTCGTGCAGCCGGTCGACTGGCAATATCACAGCGATACAGCGGTGATTCCCTACACGCGGCGCATACACTTCAGTGCCGCCGGACTCGCTGATGCCCTGCGCGAAGGGCATGGCGTGCCGTTGTTCGTCATCACCAAATACGCGGCCGAGCAGGGCGGACTGAATCCCTTGATAGGCGTGAACGTATTTCATCACGACTCGACCATTCAACTGCTGCCTGAAGTGTTGTTGGAAAGGAATCTGCAACAGGTGCAGCAGGCCTCGCATCAGGCGCTCGAAGTGGTCGAACCGATAGCGACCTTGTCGCTCGCGACCCTGCCCGGCGCGCGCGTGGTGTTAAAAGCGCGCGCTGGCAAAGAGGCGAGCGGGCTCAACCGTTTGACAGTCTATGCCTTAGTCGCCGGTCATTTGAGCTTCACTTTCATTGCCTCCGACGCCGCGAGCGGCGCGCAAGCCATGGACAAGGAGCTGACGGCGTTTATTGCTTCCCTGGCGGTTGACTGAGAGAGCTCATGCGCGCCGACCACGCTCAATCGCTGCACAGGGTTGGGCGGGGGGTGCTGCTTCGGTGCGTTAAGGACGGCTCGCTCAGTGCGGCGTCATGACATAGCTGCCGACGATGATGGCCGTCACCACCAGCATCCAGATCTCGGCCACCAGCCGCCAGGGCATCGCACCGCTTGCCAGTTCCATAAAATAGAGAAACACCAGGCGCACCTTGAAGGACGCGATCAAGACGATAGCGATAGTCGCTAAGCGTGCCGGTGCGTCGTTCTCGGCCAGGGCGAACACCACCAAGGTCGCAGCGACCAGTGCCAGCCAGGCGCGCGTCATAGGCAGGGCTAGCAATGCAGTCATGGCGCGTGCAGGAGATACAACAGCGGGAACAGCACTATCCACAGCAGATCGACCATGTGCCAGTAGCAGCCGCTGGACTCGATCCAGAGCACAAAATCTTCGTCCATCGCATCATGGCGACTTTTGGACAGGCACACCGCCAAGACCACCATGCCGATTATGAAATGCAGGAAGTGCAGCCCGGTCAGGGCGAAATAGAACATGAAGAAGTCGTTGGTCAGCAGCGTGATGCCGGACGCTATCTTGTGCCAGTACTCGAAGACCTTGGTGACCGCGAAGCCGGCGCCGACCAGCATGCCGAGGGTCAGATAACGGCTGACTGCGTGACGCCGTCCAGCACGCGCATGGTGTACCGCCAGCGCCACCAGCCAGGAGCTGGTCAGCAGGATCAGGGTATTGAGCGCGCCAAGTAGCGGGTCGAGCTGCTGGCGTGACTGCTCGAACAGCGCCACGGCCTTGTAGCGCTCGACCATGAACAGCAGGAAAAACACCGCAAATAGGGTGATGTCCACGCTGATAAAGAACCACACGCCCTCGTCACCGGCCAGCTTGCGCTGGCCGGTGAAAGATTCATGGTCGCGCGCGTCAGTGATAGCCTCAGGCGGATGCACCCACGGCCTTTCCGACACCAGCGGCGGCGGTGCTACGTGCTTGCTCGGTTTCGCCACGGGCTTCCGCTTCCAGGCGTTTGATGGCCGAGAATAGATAGGTCGTCACGAACACGATCCAGAAGAACCATACGAAGAACTCGATCCAGAAGTTCAGCGTGCCGCTCCGCGCGAAGATGCCGCTTTTGAAAAACGGCATGAGCAATTCGGCGACGAAACTGAAGCCGACCCAGATGCCGTACCAGGCCAGCCACTTCGGCACCAGCGGCACCGCGCGCTTGTCCTTCATGAACGCCACGCCCATCGCCACCATCTGCACCGTCGTCACCATATAGCCCATGTCGATCAGCAACCAGGCGGTGTCATAGAGCAATTGCAGGATGGAATCGTCGAGCGCTTCGGGGCGATAGGCGCCCGCCAGCCAGAACACGCAGGACACCATGATCGGCACCACCGTCAGACCGGCACCCCACACCGCCAGGGTGGAGAGGATGTTGTTGTCCTTTTCGATGCCGTATTCGATGACCTTGGCGATCGACAGGCCCCACATGAAATAGAGCACGGTGAAGCTCATCGCCATGCCCATGCCGAGACGGATAATGTTGGCGTCGGCTCGGAAATAGTCGCCGATGACCTTGGCCGGCACATCGGGCTGGAAGGGCGGAATGTTGTGGCCCATGAGGCCCCAGAACACGATGAACACCATCAGGAAAACTGGACCGCACCACGCCAACAGGCGCAGGTATTTCAAACGCTCTAGCATTTCGAATCTCCCCACAGTTTGTTTGCGACGAAGCGCGGGCAGATCCCGCCGCCCGGCCTGTTCTTGCGTGGCGAGGCCCACCGCTGGTGGCCCGTCGGTCGGAATAGTACGCATGCTTACCATATCCGTGCAACCCGTCAGTACGGGCCGGCAGGGTGGGGATACAATCGGGCCATAAGCCACACGATGTCGACGCAAGGCGTGGCGGCACGCTGGCGCATCCCCTCAGTCAGGAGCAGCGGTCCCATGACACAACTCGACGGCACAACCATCATCGCCCGCAGCCTCAAGCGCCAGGGCGTCGAACACATTTTTGGCGTCATGGGTTTTCCTATAGTCGACCTCGCTCAGGTCGTGCAGCGTGAGGGTCTCAACTACTACGGCTTTCGCAACGAGCAGTCGGCCAGTTACGCTGCGGGTGCTATCGGTTTTCTGACGGGTCGTCCCGGTGTGTGCATGACGGTCTCGGGGCCGGGCATGGTGCATGCGGTGGCCGGCTTGTCGAACGCCTGGGCCAATTGTTGGCCGATGCTGTTGGTGAGCGGCGCGCCTGATTCCTATCAGCGTGAACAGGGCGCCTTTCAGGAAGCCCCGCAGCTCGAGTCGGCACGGCCCTTCGTCAAACTCAGCACGCGTGCGGATTCCTTGGCGCGCGTGCCGGCCACTATCGAGAAATGCGTGCGCACGGCCATGGTCGGCCGACCCGGCGCGGTCTACCTCGATCTGCCCAACGATGTGATTACCGACCAATTGGACGAAGACCGTGTGCGTTGGGCAGCGTGTTGTCCCGCAGCGCCGAAGTCGCTGGCCGATCCCGCCCAGGTCGAGGCCGCGCTCGCGGCGCTGCGCTCAGCCAAACGGCCGCTGGTGATCGTCGGCAAGGGCGCGGCCTATGGCCGTGCCGAGCAGGAAGTGCGCGCGTTTCTCGAAGCGGTGAAGCTGCCGTTTCTTGCGTCACCCATGGGCAAGGGCGTAGTGCCCGATGATCACGCGCAGTCGGTGGCGCCGGCTCGTTCGCTGGCGCTGCAGGAAGCCGACGTCATTTTTCTGATCGGCGCGCGCTTGAATTGGATCCTGCATTTTGGGTTGCCGCCGCGTTTTGCGCGCGATGTGCGCATCGTGCAGCTGGACATCGCGGCCGAAGAGATAGGCACCAATGTGCCGACCGAAGTCGCCTTGGTGGGCGACGCGCAGGCGGTCATGGCACAACTGAATGAAGCGCTGGGCGGGCAGCCTTGGCAGTTCGCGGCCGACAGTGCGTGGTGGCAAGGCTTGCGCGCCAAGATTGCCGAGAACGATGCACAGGTTGCGGCCATGACCCGCGACGACAGTCTGCCCATGGGCTACTACCGCGTGTTCGGTGAGATACGCGCTTATCTGCCGCGCGATGCCATCATCGTCAGTGAGGGCGCCAACACCATGGACATCGGCCGTAGCATGATGCCGAACTTCGCGCCCCGTCAGCGCCTCGACGCCGGCACCTTCGGCACCATGGGTGTGGGTCCTGGCTTCGCGATTGCGGCGGCAGTCACCCATCCGGACCAACGCGTGTTCTGCATCGAAGGCGATTCCGCCTTCGGCTTCAGCGGCATGGAAGTCGAAACCGCCTGTCGCTATCGCCTGCCGATCACCTTCATCGTCATCAACAACAACGGCATTGGTTCAGGCGAGACGGTGTTGAGCGAGCCTGTGCCGCCCAATACCTATACACCCAACGCGCGCTATGACCGTGTCATCGAAGCTTTCGGTGGTCGTGGGTTCTTCGTCAATACGCCCGAACAATTGCGCCATGCGCTGCGCGACGCCGCGCAGGAAAGTATGCCGGCATTGATCAATGTGATGATCAACCCCAAGTCGACACGCAAGCCACAGAAGTTTGATTGGTTGACGCGTTAGGGATATTTCCTGTGCGGTAGGTGCGAATGGTCGCACCTACAAGGCCGCGTAGCGCTTCACTACTTCTTCCAGATCCGCAATCAACTCCAAGGCCGCCGGGGGCAAGGTCCGGTCAACCAAGGTGCCGATCAGCATCGGCAGTTCCAGCAATCTCGACTGCGCGGCTGGCAGGCGCAGTGGCACGAACGCACCGTTAGCCACCTCGGCATGCAGCATGGCGGTGGTCGCGAAGCCGACCGCATCGGTCTCGCGCACGATGGCGCGCACCACGCCGAAGTCGTTGACGATCACGGCCGCGTCGCGCTGCGCAGCGTCGCCGGCCTCGCCACGCAGCTCGTCGCCGATACGCCGTATGAACCAGCGTGGGCCGGGGCCTTGAACGATGGGATAGGCCATGATGCGTGCCAGGCCGTGGGTGCCCGCACCGGCCAGCGGATGGCCAGGCCGCACGAACGGCAGGGCGTGGATCAAGCCAATCTCGCGTAGCAGCAGGCCGGCGGTCGGCACGTCCGGACGGACACCGAAAAAGAAATCGATGCGCTTTTCGCGCAGTTCCTGCGCCAGCTTGCTGGAGTCGAGTGCCTGCAGACGAAAGCGCAGGCTGGGATAGCGACGCAGGCCGCTGGCAATGGCTTCGGTCAGATAGGGTTCGATGAGTCCGGCCTCGGCGCCGATAGCCAAGCGTCCGATGGCCGAACCTTTGATGAGCGCAATCTCGCGATGGGCCTCGTCCATCAGACGCAGGGCCTGGGCTGCGGCCTCGATCACGACCTTGCCGTAGACCGTCGCATGGGAACCGCGTCTATCGCGCTCAAACAAGGGCGCGCCATAGGCCATTTCCATGCGGGTGATGACATCGCTCAGCGTTGACTGGGAGACGCCCAGCGCCTCGGCCGCGCGCCGCATATTGCCCACATAGGCCAGCTCGGTCAGGGCCTCGAGTTCTTCGCGGTGATTCATAGGGACGCTCCGCGCCAGGTCGGAATCCTGGCCCTGATCATGTTCGACCGGATAGTCGAACGTATCGAGTCTATTATCCGATTTTACGAACGGCAATCTTTGGTGCCAGACTGTGCAGTCATACCGAGGTCGCCATTCAACGGGCTTCGTAACGCCCAGCAAGAGGCGCAAGCCGGCGCAGGTCCCGCGACTCGCCCGCCGGTCCCAACGCACAATTCAGAGGAGAGGAAATCATGGCTCAATTCGATACCCTGATTCAGAACGGCACCATCATCGATGGCACGCGCGCGCCGCGCTTCACCGGCGACGTCGGTATCCGCGACGGCAAAGTGGTCGCGATTTCGCGCACGCCCTTGAACAAGAGCGACGCCAACCAGGTCATCGATGCCAAGGGTCTAATCGTTGCCCCCGGCTTCGTTGATCTGCACACGCATTATGACGCCCAGATTCAATGGGACCCTTACTGCACACTCTCGGGTTGGCACGGCGTGACTTCGCTGGTGCTCGGCAACTGCGGCTTCGGCTTTGCACCCGTCGCGCCTGAGAATCGTGATCGAGTCATGCTCTCGATGTCGCGTGTCGAAGCGATTCCCTACGACTCGATGAAGCAGGGCATGTTGTGGGACTGGATAACTTTTCCGGAATGGATGGACACGCTGTCGCGCATCCCCAAGGGCATCAACGTGATCTCCTATGTGCCGCTAGGCCCGCTCATGATCTGGGTGATGGGACTCGACGAAGCCAAGTCGCGCGAACCGACGGACGCCGAAATGGCCGAGATGTGCCGCCTGATCAATGTCGGTATGGACGCCGGTGCACCCGGTTGGTCGGTGCAGAAGCTCGGCGATGGTTTCACCTCGGTGCAGCGTGACTACGACGGCACGCCGATGGTCACCGACATGATGAGCAACGAAACCTGTCTGAAGTTCGCCGAGGTGCTGAAGAAACGCGGCAACGGCCACATCCAGATCACCCAGGCCCGCGAAGACATCTACGAAGATCTGGTGTTCGTCGAGAAGCTCGCCGAAGTGTCACGCTGCCCAGTTTTGTTCAACGTGGTGTCGGCCAACAACTACCATCCGCGTCAGAGTCGTCGCCTCTTGCAGTGGGCCGAGAAAGCCCAGGCCAAGGGCAATCAGGTGTGGCTGCAGGCGATCAACGTCGGCAACGAACAGACGATGACCTTTGAAGACTTCAATCTGCTCGACGGCCAGGACGACTGGCGCAACGTCACTCTCGGCGACGTGCCGACACGCAAGGCCAAGATGCAGGACCCGCAGATCCGCGCGAATCTCCGCGAAGACTACGATCATGGCCGCATGCCGGTAGTCACCGGCCCGATCAAGTTCTTTGTCGTGCATCGCACCTTCAAGCCGGAGAACAAGCAATGGGAGGGCATGACCTTGGCGCAGATCGGTGAAGCGCAAGGTCGCCATCCGATCGACTGCCTGCTTGACATCGTGGTCGACGAGGATTTGCGCACCGAAATATTTACACCGCCGTTCAACACCGACATCGAGTTGAATCGTGAGATTTTCAGCAGCGAATACACCGTGCCCGGCGTGTCGGACGGTGGCGCGCATACCAAGTTCGTGACCATCGGTCGTTACACCACCGAGTTCATCACGGACTTCGTGCGTGACAAACAGATCCTGGCACTGGAAGAGGCGCATTACCGCTTGTCGTGTCTGCCGGCCAAGATGGCGGGCTTTCTCGACCGCGGCGTGCTGGCCGAAGGCCGGCCGGCCGACATCGTGATCTACGACTACGACGCATTGCGTTCCACACCGTCGGAAATCGCCCACGATTTTCCGGGCGGCGAATGGCGCCGCATCCAGAAGGCCGAAGGCTATCGATACATCATGGTCAACGGTGACGTGACTTTCCGCGATGGTGAATGCACCGGCGCCACGCCGGGCAAACTGCTCCGTCACGGTCACGCTTAAGGCGAGGAGAGGGCTGCGAGGGGTGGTACCTGTGAGTGCCGCCGTCGGGGAGAGGGGGGAGCGCGCTTCGCCGCGTCCTCTCCCTGGCACTACACGGCGGTGTCGCGACCGCCATAGCCGGCATCAATAGCGCGATGCCCAAAGCGGACATCGCGCTTCTATCGTTCAGACAGCATAGCGCGCGTATTCGTCCAGCGCCTTCAACACCACTTTCTCGTCACCGATAGGCAAACGCATGATGGCGCGTTTGACGCCGGTGCCGCGTGCCTTGGCAAGAGTTTCGGCCGATTGCATCTCGTCATTCAGGAAGAACAACGAGACTTCGAGCTTGTCCGGGTCGCGGCCTAGCGCGCGCATCTGCTTATGCACATCCGCGATGTTGGCGGCGGTCTCATCGACGTCAAATGCGAGCGGCAACCAGCCATCGCCATGACGTGCGACTTGGCCGCGACCGAAAGGCGTGTTCAAGGTGCCCAGCACTACCGGCGGACCTTCTGGACGCAAGGGCTTGGGATACTGCCAACTCTCGGCGAACTCGACGAACTCGCCCTTGAAGCTCGCGCGCTCCTGCGACCACAAGGTGCGCACGGCGGCCAGGCGTTCGCGCAGCTCGCGCCAGCGCGTTTCAAAGGCCACGCCATGGTGGCCCATCTCGGCCACGTTCCAGCCGGCGCCGATGCCGAAAATGAAACGACCATCACTCAGGCGATCCAGCGTTGCGACCTGCTTGGCGATGTTGATCGGATGGTATTGATTGAGCAGACACACGCAGGTGCCGAGGCGCAGACGCGTGGTCACCGCCGCCGCCGCCGCCAGCGAGGTGAAAGGGTCGGACATGTGCCGATATTCTTCCGGCAGGAAGAACAGATTGCCGCCCGCCATCGGCATGCCGGTATTCGGATCGGCGGGTTCGCCGGGTAGCGGCACGGGAATATGCGTGTGCTCAGGTACCCACAGCGATTCGAAGCCGCGCTCTTCGGCGGCGCGGGCCAATTTATCGGTCCGCATGGTGTATTCGGTATTGAAAGAAAAGACGCCGATGTCCACTGCTGATCCTCCCCAGGGCATGCACGATGACAGGCAGTGTAACCAAACTGTGAGTGGACGGGGGGCGCTGCGCCGAACTCGTCAGTGTGCAGTGCCGCTTTTCGCCATGTCGACCTTGCGCACCAGCGGCATTAACAGCAGGGCGGCAAAGAATATCGCGCCGAGCAGCTGGAACATCTGATTGGTGGTCATGACTTCCGCTTCGCGCCAGGCGATGCGCGCCACCAGCTCGAGCCCGGCGCGCGATGCGTCGGGGCTGCCATGCTGGAAGGCCGCGCCACTCAATTGCTGCCACAGCGCGTGGCTACGCGGATCGTCGGCCGACAGGAAGCCGCGCAAGTGGGCGTAGTATTCCTTGCGCCATCCGATCATCAATGTATTGGCGACGGCGAGGCCAATCGCGCCGCCGAGATTGCGCATCAGATTGAACAAGCCACTGGCGTTCTGCACTTCCTCGGGCGGCAGCGTGCCGAGCGCGAGCGCGTTGATGGGCAGGAAGATGAACATCATGGAGATGCCGCGCAATGCCTGCGGCAGGAACATCTCGGCATAACCCCAGTCGGCATTCATCTGGCCATTCATCCAGCAGCCGGTGCCGTAGATGGCCAGACCCAGCGCCAGCATCGCGCGCGAATCCATCCAGCGCGCCGCCGTGCCGGCCAGGAAGGCCGACAGGAATTGAAAGCCGCCCGTCACCATGAGGTAGGTGCCGATCTGCAGGCTGTTCAAACCCTTGACCGTGGCGAGATGCATCGGCATCAAATACAGCACGGTATAGATGCCGACGCCCATGATGAAACTGTAGACGCTGCCGACGCTGAAATTGAAATCGCGAAAGGCGCGCAGTTCAACTATCGGATCTTTTATCGACAACTCACGCACCACCAAGCCGACGCCACCGAGCGCCGCCAGCGCGGTGAAGAACAGGATCTCGCGACTCTCGAACCATTGCTCGCGCACACCTTCCTCGAGTACGAACTGCAGACTGCCGAGAAACACCACCACGCACAGTGCGCCCAAGAAATCGATACGACGCAGCAGCGACCAGTCGGCTTTGTCGACATCGACGAACACCAGCACGCACAAGGTGATGATCGCACCCGGCAAGAGATTGATGAGAAACAGCGCGTGCCAGGAATAGAACTCGGTGAGATAGCCGCCGAGCACCGG
>JAYWAC010000132.1:0-14595 GCA_043782755.1 Pseudomonadota bacterium
ACCATGGGATCGAGAGCGCGCGCCGCGATGACGGCGCCGACGATCGCTGGGGGAAACATGAGCGACACACCGAAAAACCCACGTCTCGAACTCGCCAGCGACACGCTCCCACAGGATCGCGTGTTTACCGATCCATCCAGTGCCGGCGTCGATTTCCAGTTCGACGGCAAGACCGCCGCAGTGTTTGACGACATGGTCGGCCGCTCGGTGCCGATGTACGACGAGATTCAGCGCCTCACCGTCGAACTGGCCAATGACTTCGCCGTGCCGCGTACGCGCCTCTACGACCTCGGTTGCTCGACCGGCACCACGCTCCTCAACCTCGATGCCGTTCTGCCACCCGACGTATCCTTCGTCGGCGTCGACAATGCGCCCGAGATGCTGGCCAAGGCGCGCACCAAGTTCACCCAACGCGGCGTGCAACGCGACATCGATTTCGTGACCGCCGATCTGCAACAGGATCGGGTAGTGGAAGACGCTTCAGTGGTGATCATCCTGCTGACCCTGCAGTTCATCCGTCCGCTCAATCGCGCCAGCGTCATCCGCCGCATCCACGACGGCATGCGCGATCAGGCCGCCCTGATCTTGGTCGAGAAGATCATCGTCGACAACGGCCTGTTCAACCGCATGTTCATCCGCCATTACTACGACATGAAGCGCCGTAACGGCTATTCGGAGTCGGAGATCGCCAACAAGCGCGAGGCGCTCGAGAACGTGCTGATTCCCTATCGTCCCGAGGAAAACATCGCGCTGCTGCGCGAGGCCGGCTTCAACCAGGTGGAGGAGTTCTTCCGCTGGTATAACTTCAACGGCCTGATCGCGGTGAAATAGTGTGACGACTGGTGCGCCCTCGCTTGCGATCCGCTATGGCCGCTGGCTGTTCAAGTATCGCAACAAGGTTTTCACGGTCGTCATGCTGGCCTTGCTGCTCGGCTTGCCACCCGTGACTGTCGCTCATGATGTGCGCCTCGATCGGTGGTTTGACCTGCTCGGCATCGCCATCGCCGCCACCGGCCAGATGCTGCGCGCGGCGGTGATCGGGCTGGAATACATCAAGCGCGGCGGTATCAACAAACAACCTCACGCCGATAAATTGGTGACCGCCGGCATGTTCGCCCACTGCCGCAACCCGCTCTACGTCGGCAATCTGCTGATCCTGGCCGGCCTGTTCGTGATTCATAACCACCCGCTGGTCTATCTGCTTGGTGGCGTGTTCTATCTGAGCGCCTACTACGCCATCGTCGCCGCCGAGGAAGACTATCTACGCGACAAGTTCGGCTCGGATTTCGATGTCTATTGCACCCAAGTGCCGCGCTGGACTATGCGCTGGACCGGCCTCGGTGAAACGCTGTCGTCGATGGAAATGAACTGGAAGCGCATGGTGCAAAAAGACTACGGCACGGCCTATTTCTGGATGGCTGGCGCGGCCATCCTGCTGACGGTCGAACGTCTGCGCGCGGCCAGCACCGGCTATGTCGGCGCCAGCGCCACCATACCGTTGGCCGGACTCGCGGCACTGACCGTGCTGTTCTTCGTAGTCTGGCGTTTGAAACGCGCACGCTACTTTCAGACCAGCCATGGCTGAGGACGCCGCCACGACGCAGGCGCAGATCGAACTGCTGCGCAAACGCGGCAGTCATACGCGCCTGTTCGCGTTGACGGTCTTCACCCTGTTCCTGTTTGCCGACACCATGACTTCGCATCACGTTGCACTCGAGCGTCTGATGGTCGCGGCCGGCAATCTGCTGATCATCGGCGGCGGTTGGGTACGCGTGTATGCCGCACTCTTCATCGGTGGCTGGAAGAATCAGCGCCTCGCGGCGGTTGGCCCCTATGCAATGACGCGCAATCCGCTCTATGTCGGCTCCCTGTTCGCGACCCTCGGTGTGGGTCTCGTCACCGCCAGCTTTATCGTCACCGTCGTGTTGTGCGGTTTCATCATGGCCTATTACAGCCGCACGGTGGCGCGCGAAGAGGCCTATCTCGAACAGCAGTTCGGCGCCGAGTATCTGACCTACAAACAGACCGTGCCGCGTTGGTTGCCGCGCGCCGGCGCGCGCCTGGTGCTGCCCGACGAAGTGACGACCAAGCCGCGCTATGTGCTGAACGGCATCCGCGACATCACCCTGCTGATCCTCGCCTACCCGCTGTGCGAGCTGGTGCGCGTCGTGCACCTGGCGGGACTCTTGCCAAGCTTTTACCCGCTCTGGTAAGCGACCGCCCGACGACGACGCTCCCCCTATCGGTTACCTTTCGAGCGCTTTGGCGATGATGCAATAATCGCGTCCCATCGTTTCGGTCTCTGGGGAGAAGTTCCGTGCGTGTGTTGGCCAGCCTGTTCTTGATTCTGTGCGCGGCGATTCCTTGTTTCGCCGTAGACCCCGCCTCCGCCGAGACCAAAGTCGATGGCGCAGCGTTATTCAATGCCACCTGCGCGCGTTGCCATGATCGCGATCTGCCGCGCATGCCATCGCGCACGGCGCTGAAGGAAAAACCACCGCAAGATATTTTCACCACGATCAGCGCTGGCGTGATGGCACCCTATGCACGTGGTCTCGGCGGCGCCGAGCGACGCGCCATCGCCGAATACGCTTCCGGCAAGTCACTGGGCGATTTCGCCTCGGGCGCGGCCGCCATTCCCAGCACCGCCTATTGCAAGGCGCCGCCGACTAAAGCCCTGAGCGATTTGGACTCGGGCTGGAACGGCTGGGGCAATGGTCTCAATAACACCCGCTTTCAGGATGCCGCCCGCGCCGGCATGAGTGTCGCCGATGTGCCCAAGCTCAAACTCAAATGGGCCTTCGGCATTCCCGCCGTATCGACCATGTCCGGTCATCCGGTCGAAGCCGATGGCCGTCTGTTCTTCGGCACCTTCTCCGGCCTCGTCATCGCGCTCGATGCCCACAGCGGCTGCGCACTGTGGGTGTATGAGGCCCACGCCGGTGTGCGTACTTCGCTGACCTTGGCTCGCAGTGAAGACGGTCAGCAGAATCTGTTCTTCGGCGATTTGAGCGGCAAGGTCTATGCGCTCGATCCCGCCACTGGCAAGGAGCGCTGGGCTGTGGTCGCCGATGATCATCCCCACATCCGCATCACCGGCACGCCGGTCTATCACGGCGGCCGCTTGTTCGTGCCGCTGTCTTCGCTCGAAGAAGTGGCGGGCGCGATGCCGGATTACGAATGCTGCACTTTCCGCGGCGGCGTGCTGGCGCTGGATGCCCAGACCGGCAAGGAGATCTGGAAGACCCGCACCATCGCCGAGGCGCCAAGCAAACGCGCCAAGAACGCCGCCGGTGCACAGCTGTGGGGGCCATCGGGCGCGGCGGTGTGGTCGGCGCCGACCCTCGATCCCGACCATGACACGCTCTACATCACCACCGGCGATAGCTATTCCGATCCGCCGGCGCCGGAATCCGATGCCATCATGGCTTTGGCGATGAGCAGCGGCAAAGTGCGTTGGATACGTCAGACTCTCGCCGGTGACGCCTACACCATCGCCTGCGCCGATCCGTCGGCCAAGGCCCGCGTCGCCTGCCCGAAATCCAACGGCCCTGATCTCGACTTCGGCAGCTCGCCGGTGCTGGTCGCGCTGAAGGATGGCAAACGCTTGCTGCTGGCCGGCCAGAAATCCGGCGTGCTGCATGCCCTCGACGCGGACAGCGGTGCGATCCGCTGGCAGACCAAGGTCGGCGCGGGCGGCATCGTCGGTGGCATCGAATGGGGCTTCGCGGTCGACGGCGAGAAAGCCTACGTCGCCATTGCCGACGCCTGGGAGAAGCCGGCTGACGAGGCCGGCGGCGTGGCCGCAGTCAATCTCGCCGATGGCAAGCTAGCCTGGCAAGTTGGCCCGGTGAAGGGCGGCTGCAGCGGCCGCGAGCGCTGCAATACCGGCCAACTGGCGGCGGTCAGCGCCATGCCGGGCGCGCTGTTCTCCGGCAGTCTCGATGGCCATCTGCGCGCCTACAGCACGGCTGATGGCCGCGTGTTGTGGGATGTCGACACCCATCGCGAATTCACCACCGTCAACGGCATCGCCGCCCATGGCGGTTCATTGAACGGGCCGGGACCGGCCATCGCCCACGGTCATGTCTACGTGGTGTCGGGTTACGCGATGTGGAACAAGTGGATGTCGGGCAATGTGTTGCTTGCATTCAGCGTCGACGGCAAATAAACGCAACGGCATCCAAAGACCCAAGAGGAAGAGACCACCGTGTCAGCCACCATCCTGCCCGCCGAAACCAAGCTCGAATACACCAGCATCGCCGCTGCGCGCAAAATGAGCGGACTGCGCCTGGTACTCGGCAACTACGCCATCCCGGGACCGTGGCGCGAGGCTTGTAAAGGTCTGTTCCACGTCAAGGGCATTCCCTACACGCCGGTGGTGACCGCCGACGAGGGCAAGTCCGATCTCGCCATCGGCATGGGCGGCTCGCAGAGCGAACTCATCGCCTGGACCGGCCAGGCCAGCGCACCGGTAGCCATCTGGAACGACGAACGCCCACGTTCGAGCTGGATAGAGCAGTTGAACCTCGCCGAGCGTTTGAATCCCGAGCCGCCGCTGATCCCGTCGAATATTTCCGATCGAGTACTCATGTTCGGCTTGATCAATGAACTGGCGGGCGAGAATGGCATCGCCTGGGAGAAGCGTCTCTTGATGGTGCATGGGCCGCTGACCAATCTGCCACCCGGCGCAGAAGGCCGCGCTTTCTTTGAGCATCTCGGCTCCAAGTACGGTTACACGCCGGCACTGGCCGAGGCCGCCGCGCGACGCATCGTTGATATCCTCAACACCCTCGATGCGCAACTCGCGAGTCAGAAGCACGCCGGTCGTCTGTATCTGGTTGGCAATCGTTTCTCGGCGGTCGATATCTACTGGGCGACCTTCTGCGGTCTTATCGACCCCATGCCGCCGGCACGCTGCCCGATGGCAACGTCGTTTCGGGGTGGCGCCTATGGCAATGACAACCCCGCTGTCGCGCGCGCACTGACCCCTGCCCTGCTCGCCCACCGCGACATGATTTATGACCAGCACCTCGAACTGCCGGTCGTGTTCTAGTCGCACCACGGTGCAGGGCGCGATGGACGGTCGCGCGCTGATGCGGAGCCCGCGCGGGCCTTGCCGCCGGTACTGCCGGTTCCAGTTTGGGCCGACAACGCCGCTATCGATGTCTCTCACCATTCCAGTACGTTGGCGCGCGAGTTGACGCCCAGCAAGTACGAGGAGTGTCGGTGGTAAGGGCAAACCGGTCTTCGACATCTAGTCGTTGACCAATGGCCGTTGCGCGGGTCAGTGACGGGGCGGGCCCAGGCTTGGCCAACCTCAACGATTCCAAGGACATGGGCTAACGGATCTTTAATTGTTTTTTGTGTATCCTGCGCGCCACTTCACCCAACCACGATACGCATAACGCATGTCTTCAGTGACGCTCGTTTCCAACGGTCTTGCGCTTCCCCATTCCCCTGACTACATCGCCGCGCTGAACGCTTCGCCCTTGCGTGCGCTAGACGATGGCAGTGCAGCCGCCGAACTCGCCGCCCATGGCTATGTTTATCTGCGTGGTCTGCTGCCACGTGAACTGGTGCTGGGCATGCGCGAGCGCTATTTCCAACGCTTCCCGACCAGCTTCTGCAAAGACGGTGACCGCCGTCGTGCGGCGTTCTCGGGTCAGGAACCGCAAAACCTGCCGCCCCATGGCACCCCGGGGCATCCGGCCTATGAGTTCGTGCGCCAGAGTGAATTCACCGACTTTGCTGAACACCCGCTGCTGCGCGGTGCGGCCGAGGCGGTGCTGGGCGGCCCGGTAGAGCGCCTGCGACGCACGCCCATCCGTCATTTCGTGCCAGGTCGACCGACCTCCTCGCGTGCTCACATCGACGGCACCTATGTTCAGGCTGCGGCCAGCGACCTAATCACGATGTGGGTGCCGCTCGGCGACTGCCCGATAGCGTCCGGTGGCCTGGTCTATCTGGAAGACTCTCATCTGGAACAAGGGATTTCCGAGCGCTTGCGCGATCTGGCGCCTTACGACCGCCCCGGCGACCGTCGCCCACTGAGCCATGACCTGAAATGGATGTCTGAACATATGCAGCGCCGCTGGCTGGTCACCGACTATGCCGCCGGTGATGTCGTCATCCATTCGCCGTTCACCGTACATGCCTCGCTCGATTGCCGTAGCGAAGAAATGCGCCTCTCGACCGACATCCGCTATCTGCGCCAGGGCACGCACTACGATCCGCGCTGGCGCGGTGACTGGGCGGCGGACGACTCCTACTAAGACACTTAATCGAGAGACTCCCTCGCGCCCGCTCATCGCGGGCGCGATTGCTTTGCGGGCGTGCAGGTTCTACCGTAGCGCCCATCTGCGGTGGAACCCTTATGACTGGCTTGTCCGTGCTCACGCTCGCCTTGTTCATCCCGGTCGTGAGCGGCTCGATCTTTAGTCTGCTGACGGTGTTGGCGACCTGGCGTTTCTACGGGCATCGAGCCGCAAACAGCCAGGCCGCGCTGCCAGCGGTGACCGTCCTGAAACCGATATATGGTCTCGACCGCGAACTGGAACCAGGCTTGCGCAGTTTCTGCGAACAGGACTATCCGCAAGTGCAGATCGTGATGTCACTGCAGCGCCACGACGATCCCGCCCTGCCGCTGCTGCGCCAACTCGAAGCCGAATATCCTGAACGCGTGACAGTGGTCATCGGCGAGAGTCCGCCGAGCGTCAACGGCAAGGTGCAGAACATGGTCATCGGCATGACCGCTGCGCGCCATGAGCACTTGGTCGTCAGTGACAGTGACGTCTACGCGCCGCGCGATTACCTCAAGCGTATGGTCGCGCCGCTCGCCAATCCGAAGCTTGGGTTCGTCTGTAGCCTGTATCGTATTCGTGGTGCACGCAATCTCGCCGAACGTCTCGACATGCTCTCGATCAATGCCGACTTCATGCCAAGCGTGATCTTCACCTACATGACCCGCGCCGCGATCTTCTGCCTTGGCGCTTCGATTGCGTTTCGGCGCAGCGACCTCGAAGCGGTCGGCGGTATGGGCGCGTTTGCTGAATACCTGGTCGAGGATCACGAACTCGGACGGCGTCTACACGAACGTGATCTGGATGTCTGCTTGCTGCCGCTGACCATCGACCTGACCCCCGACTACGCAGACCTCAATGCCTGGTGGCGCCATCAGGTTTATTGGGATCAGAACACCCGCGCCGCCAATCTGCCCGGCTTCGCACTCACCATTCTGACCCGCGCTGTGCCCTTCTCGTTGCTGTTCGCACTGGCGAGTGGCTTATCGACTATCGGGCTCAGCGTTCTGCTCGGCGCCATCGCCATCCGTGTCGGCAGTGCCGCGCTGATCGCCGCTATTGAGCACGATCGCGAAACCCTGGGCGCCCTGCCGTGGTTGCCGCTACGCGATGTGCTGGCACTGGCGTCCTGGGCCCTGGCCCTGACCCGCAACACCTTCGAGTGGCGCGGCAACACCTTCAAGCTCACGCGCGGCGGACGCATCGTGCCCCGCGACGAGGCGGCGTGAAACTGGGATCGCTGCTGGCGCTAGGCGTCGGCCTCGCACTGCTCGCCCTGGTCATCGCCAATAGCGATCTCGGCCAGGTTGCCCATCTGCTGAGCGGCCTGTCCTGGATTGGCGCGCTGTGGGTGATGGCGCTCTTCACCCTTGCCTGGGCCGCCGAAGTCCTGGCCTGGGCGCTGACCTTCACCCAGCGTGCCGCACGCGGCCCGTGGCTGTGGCAGCTGTGGCTGGTAAACATGGTCGGCGAAGCCATGAACGTGGTGATGCCTTTCGGCGCGCTGGGTGGCGAGCCGATCAAGGCTTGGTTGCTCAAGCGTCATTACGACGTCGGTTATCGCGAAGCGGCCGCGACTTTGGTGCTGATGCAGACGCTGCTGGCCCTGGCCGAGGCCTTGTTCGTCGCCATCGGCGCACTGCTGGCAGCCGCGCTCCGCATGCTGCCGCCGGCCATCGATCATCAGTTGAGCGGCGCGGCACTCACGCTGGTGGTGTTGATGGCGCTCGCCATGGTCGGACTACATCGACGCTGGCTGCGTCATCTGCTGGACGCCTTTGAGCGCCGCTACGGCGGCGCGCGTTATGCCGCCATCAAGGACAGTCTGTTCGACGTCGAACGCGCTCTCGCCGATTTCGCGCGCGCGCATCCGCTGCGTTTCGGCGGCAGCACGCTGTTGTTCCTCGTCAATTGGATAGGCGGTGCGGCGGAAGTGTGGCTGCTACTGCAGTTGCTCGGCTCAGCCCTGCCCTTCGCCGACTGCTGGGTGGCGGAAGCAGCGGTGGTCACTATCCGTTCCCTGACGTTCTTCCTGCCCGCCCAGCTCGGCTCGGTGGAAGCGGTGACGGTCTATGTGATCGGCGCGCTCGGCGGTAGCGGCGAAATCGGTCTCGCCCTCGCCGTCTTGCGCCGCGCACGCGAACTCGTATGGTCGGCGCTGGGGATAGGCGTCGGCGCCGCCTATCACCTCGATATGCGGGCTGCCGCGCGCGGCTGATCCGCTAGCCCAGCAGGCCCGCCGCTTGCGCGTCGGTCAAGGCCGCCAGCACGCGATCCACTTCCTCCTCCGTCATGCTCGCGAACATCGGCAGACAGAGGTGGCGTGCGCACAAATACTCGGCCTGCTCGAGCCCCGGCGCGGCCAGATGCGCCAACGCCGGGTGTTCGTGCAGCGCCTTCTCGTAAACCTCACCCGCGCAGATCACGCCATGGGTCTCGCGCAGCCAACGCTTCAAGGCCGCACGGTCAACACCGTCGCGCAACATCACCGGATACTTGTAGTAATTGGCGTGGCAATTGGCCGGCGGCGCGAGGGGGAAAATGCCGCAGTCCTTGGCCGCGAAGGCCGCGTCATAGCGCGCCGCCCACTTGCGCCTGTCCGCGACCATCTGCTCAAGATGAGCATGGTGGCGCAGGCCGATGATGGCGTGGGGCTCGGACATGCGCCAGTTGCTGCCGAGGCGCACGTGCAGATTCTCGTGAAAACTCGCCTTACCCTGGTCGCGATAGATGCGCGCTTCCTTGGCCATCTCTTCATCGTCGGTGACGATCATGCCGCCCTCGGCGCTGGTCATGACCTTGGTCGGATAGAAGCTGAAGGAGCCAGCGATGCCAAAGGTGCCGGCATGTTGACCGTCGAGGCGCGAGGCGTGAGCGTGGGCGGCATCTTCCACCAGCCAGAGATCGCGCTCCTTAGCGAGCTCAACTATCGCCGGCATGGCATCGGTCACGATGCCGGCGATGTGCACGACCATGATGCCGGCGGTATTGGCCGTCAGTTTGCGCAGGATCTCCGCCGGCGATATCGATAGGGTGCGCACGTCGCTGTCCATCAAGACCGGATTGCCGCCGGCGGCGATGACCGCAGTGGCGGTCGCCATGAAGGTGTCGGCCGGCACCAACACGTCGCGCCCTTCAACCTTCAAGATACGCAGGATGATCTCGAGCGACGAGGTGCCACTGCTGACCGCGATTGCATGTTTGGCACCTGACTGGCGCGCGAACTCCGCCTCGAACTGCTCACCGTACTTGCCGAGGGTGAGTTGGCCGTTGGCCAGCACTTCGTCGATACGCGCGGTGATCCAGCGCCGATCCTCGGCCGTGAAATCGATACGGATCGGCGGTACAGGCGGGCGCGCCGCGCCGGATGAGGGGGTGGAAGCCATGGCAGTGTCCGTCACTAACGATGTTTGATTGTGGTCGCGCGATCATCGCCGAGCAGGCGTCGGCCGTCGATCGCTGTGGGTGTCTTACGGGGGCGTTGCGCGCAGATCCATGAAACCGCCGGGCTCGATATCGAGCGCGCGCAGACGCGCCGCGACCGCCGGGCTCAGCAGGGCCGCACACTCCGCCTCGTTGAAATAGCCCGGCATCGCGGCGGCCACCGTCGCGTCGCGGGTCACGGCCGGATGCAGATGGATCTCGACGTCGCCGGCCGGCAGGCGATCCAGATAGCTGAGCAGACAAGCCTCGTCGACTCGCCCGCTGTCTCGGACCCCCAGCAGCCAATCGTTATGGGCGAGCCCGGCGCGACGCAGACGCAGACGGATGAGATGAATCCAAGGCGCGAGCAGCACGCCGGACAGACCGCCTAGCGCTAGCGGTTCGCGCGGCAGCCGCACAGCCGCCGAGCCCGGTGCGAGATGACGCAGGATTTCGCTCAGCACCGCAGGATGGAGGTGCATGTGGTTGTGCACATCGACGTGGTCGAGGGCGAGACCCGTGGCATGGAAGGCCTGGAACTGGGCGGCGATCTCAAGGCCGAGTTCGCGACGGGTGGCGGGCTGCAAGAACCAACGCAGCGCGGCCTTGAGCAGATTGTTCGGAAAGCGGCCTTGCGCATCGACCAGATGCGGGATCTCGGTCGGCGGCAGTAGCGCCTGGCCCTGCACCACGGTCACATGCAGCCCGACCCTTAAACCCGGCAGGCGTCGCGCCCGAGCGATGGCATCGGCTGTCGCCGGCGCCGCGACCATGAGGCTGGCACTGCGCAGCACACCGTCACGAAAGCTTCGTTCAACGGCTTCGTTGACCGACTCGCTGAAGCCGAAATCATCGGCGGTAATGACGATTCTGCGCATGAGAACTCGATGGCGGTGGGCTGAGGAGGCGGGAGTTTACTATGGGGCGTGGTGCTGGAGGCGGCGGCTGGAATATCAGACTGAAGTCTGAGCCACAGGGTGGCTGGGCTTTAACTTCCATCTTTATTGTGGGTCAGACTTCAGTCTGACATTCCAGCCAGCGCCCCGCTCGTCCCGGTCGCATCCGCAACCGTACGGATCTACCATAGGCTCCGGTGGCCGTGAGGGCGGCACCGTTACAGGGGAGACAGACGACATGCAGCAGCCCGCCTGCGGACGCGGCTTCTATTGCACGGCCGACTTGCGGCCGGCGCAAGTGCGCGTCTGAACTATGTCCGCCATCGGCACCACGCGCAACTTCGGTCGCGCCACCGCACCCACTACCGCCTCACGCCTGCGCCTGTTCAACAGCAATTCCGGCATGGCCATGCGCATGCGCCAGATCGACTGGGAAAACACCGAACTCGGCTTACCCGAGCAGTGGTCCCACGCCATGCGCACGGCGCTGACGCTGTGCCTGGGTTCGCGCCTGTGCAGTTGCATCTATTGGGGCCCGCAACATCTATTGCTCTATAACGACGCCTTCGCATCCTTGCTCGGTACCAAGCATCCCTGGGCACTGATGCAACCGGCTGACGTGGTGTGGCCGGAAATCTTCGAGATCATGCAACCGCAGTTGGAAGCCACGCTCTACAAGGGCGAGTCCTCGGGCACAGTCGATTCGCCGAGCTTCATCAACCGTCGCGGCTATCTCGAAGAGTTCTACTGCACCTACAGCTACGCGCCCATCGTCAACGAACACGATCAAATCGAAGGCGCGTTCGTCACAGTGCCCGAGACCTCGACGCGCGTCATCGCCGAACGCCGTCTGCATACCTTGCAACGCCTGGGCTTAAGCACCCGCCGCGCGCGACGCAGTGAGGAGACCTTAGGCGTCGCCGCCGAGGTCCTCACCGAGAATCCCTACGACATTCCTTTCGCGTCGCTCTATCTGTGTGACGAGGACGGCGAACAGGCGCAACTCCACGCCGTCGCCAACATCGAGACCGATCAGCCCTTGAGCCCCTCGCTGCTGCGCGCCGATAGCAATTCGCCGCTCGCCCATTTCGTCACGCGCGATGCGCGGCCGCTGCTGCAATTCCTCGACGTCACGCCGTCCATGCACCCGCTGCCGATGGGCGCATGGCGCATACCGGCCCAACAACTCGCGGTGTTGTCCCTGGTCTCGCCCGATACTCGTGCGCCACGTGCGGTGGTGGTGGCCGGTGTCAGCCCGCACAAACGACTCGACGACGATCACATCACCTTCTTCCGCATGCTGGCTGATCAGATCATGCGTGCGCTGGGCGAGGCTTTCGCCCATCAACAGGAAGATGCGCGCATCAAAGCCCTGCAGACCCGTGCGCGGGTCGCGCAACAGGAAGAACGCTTGCGCATCGCTCGCGATCTGCACGACACCCTCTTGCAAAGTGTGCAAGGCATGCAGTTCATGCTTGAAGCCGGTCTCGACAAGGTCAAGGCTGGCGATCCGTCCGCCGCCGATCTGTTCACCCGCGCGCTGGCGGCCTCGGGCCACGCAGTGGCCGAGGGTCGCGAAGTGCTCTCACTGCTGCGCTCGTCGTCGCATGGGGTGTATGAACTGTCGGCACGGCTCGACAACCTGTGCGCCGAACTCACCACCGAGACTGACGCGCGTTGTGTGGTGGAAATCGAAGGCACAGAGCGCAACGTCGACCCCGGCATCTCAAGCGAGATTCAGATCATCTGTCGCGAAGCCGGCCTGAATGCCGTGCGTCACGCCAACGCCCGCGTGATCCGTCTCTACGTGCAATTCGGCGATGACCTCACGATCGAGATCAGCGACGACGGCGCCGGCATCCGCGAAGAATTCATGATTGACGGCCGACCAGGCCACTATGGCATCCGCGGCATGCGCGAACGCGCGGCCACCATCGGCGCGCAGTTGCAATTGCAGCGGCGACCGTGCGGTGGGACTGCGGTAAGATTGACCCTGCCGAGCGTCTCGGCATATTTAGACTGAAGGACAGCACGTGTTGGCACAAAGCATCACCTCCTCCGCCATCCGCGTCATGTGCGTGGATGATCATCCGATTTTCCGCGAGGGCCTGTCGGCAGTACTGGCCAACGATCCCGGTTTCGAACTGGTGGCCGAAGCCGGCAGCGGCGAGGAAGCGATCGAGAAATTCCGCGCCTGCCGGCCGGACGTCACGCTCATGGATCTGCGTCTGCCAGGCATCTCGGGCACCGAGGCGATCACCGCCATTCGCGCCGAATTCCCCGACGCCCGCATCGTGGTCTTGACCACCGAGACCGGCGACGTACCGATGCAGCGCACGCTCAATGCCGGCGCCAAGGGTTATGTACTGAAAGGCATGGCGATGTCGGAGCTGCTGGACATCATCCGCAGTGTCAATGCCGGCAAGACTCGCATCCCGGAACGGGTCGCAACCCATCTCGCTGAGCACCTGACCGACAAGAATCTCTCGGCACGTGAACTGGAAGTGTTGAAGCTGATCGCCGGCGGCCATCGCAACCGCGAGATCGCACACAAGCTCTCGATCAGCGAAGAGACCGTCAAGATGCACGTGCGCAACATCATGGTGAAGTTGAACGCCAATGATCGCACCCACGCCGTGACCATCGCGGTCCGGCGCGGCTTCATCACGCTGTAAATCAAAGGCGCGCTGCCGGCGATCGCGGCGGCGCGCGCCGCGCACGGAAGCTGTCCGCCGGCGCCCTCCTGGTCCGTGACTCCTCGTCCCGAAATCACCTTCACGCGCGAAACCTGGCAACACTGGCTCGCCCAGATCCAGGCCTTTGCCCGCGCGCCTGACGCCGGCCGTGTGGCGCGCACACTGTTCGCGGTGGTCATCGCCTTCGCGCTCGCCACCAATGGCCTGAATGTCGTCAACAGCTATGTCGGGCGCAATTTCATGACCGCGCTGGCCGAGCGCGATCACCCTCGCTTCATGGCCCAGGCCTTGAGCTGGGTCGGCGTTTTCGGACTCGCGACGGTGGTCTCCGTGCTCGGACGCTACTACGAGGACAGACTCGGCTTGGCGTGGCGCAACTGGGCGACCACACGCCTGCTGGAGCGCTACATGGCGCGGCGCAATTATCTCAAGGTGGCGACGGTCGCCGGTATCGAGAACCCCGATCAGCGCATCGCTGAGGATGTCAAATCCTTCACCACCGTCACGCTGTCCTTCGTACTCATGATCTTCAACGGCAGCCTGACGGTGATTTCCTTCGCCGCCGTGTTGTGGACCATAAGTCCGGCGCTATTCGGTGTCGGCGTGTTGTATGCGGCTATCGGCACCCTGCTCAGTCTATTGCTCGGCCGGCCACTGGTGCGGCTCAATTACCAACAACTCGACAGGGAAGCCGATTTCCGTGCAGCGCTGGTGCACGTTAAGGAAAATGCCGCACTGGTGGCCTTGACCGGGCGCGAAGGCAATTTCTCCGGCCACCTGCGCCGTCATCTCGATCATCTGGTCGAGAACGCCGGCCGCGTGATCGTCGTACAGCGCAATCTGAGCTACTTCACCACCGGCTATAACTGGCTCATTCAACTCATTCCGGCCTTGATGGTCGCGCCGCTGTTCATGCGCGGCGACATCGCCTTCGGCGTCATCACACAATCGGCGGTGGCTTTCACCCATCTGCTCGGTGCCTTCTCGCTGATCGTGACCCAGACCCAGTTATTGTCCTCGCTGGCGGCGGTGGTGGCGCGCCTCGACACCCTGATCATGGCCATCGACGATGATCACGACCAAGACCACAAGGGCATAGTCACGGTCGAGGACGATGGCCGTCTCGCCTTTGAGAACTTCACCATGTTGTCGGCCCATCGCCAACGCGTGTTGATTGCCGACTTGAATTTGGTGCTGTTGCCCGGCGCGCGGCTGTTGGTACGCGGCGCGCAGAACGATGTACGGGCGGTGTTGATGCGCACCACCGCTGGCATCCGC
>JAYWAC010000133.1:0-5461 GCA_043782755.1 Pseudomonadota bacterium
GGAAGCGACGGTGCGTAAGCGTCTCGCTGTCTATCATGATCAAACCATGCCCTTGGTCTCACTCTATTCGCGCGCCGCGCAGAACAATCCGCAGATGAAGTACGTGCGCGTCGATGGCATCGGTGAAGTCGAAGCGATCAGCAAAACGATCATCAAGGCGCTGAGTGAGTGATGCGTGAATAAAGTTCGAGACAATGCTGCCGACATTGCCAAAGGCAATGACGAGTGTTGTGTACTCAACACAATTCTCATCGCAGATCAAAAAAATTCTGCAATTGCATTGCAGTTATTTTTTTTGTGATGTATATAGGCCACTGTGGTGTTGCGTTATTATTAATCTCAACCAATAGTTGAAGGGGGCCTCTACATGGCGAAGGCAAAGAAGAAGGCAGCGAAAAAGAAAGTAGCTGCGGTCGCAAAGAAGAAGGTGGCTAAGAAGAAGGCACCTGCTGCCAAGAAGAAGGCAGCTGCGAAGAAAAAGGTAGCGAAGAAGAAGGCTACCAAGAAGAAGGCAGCTAAGAAGAAGGTAGCGAAAAAAAAGTAACGGCGCGCGACAGCCAAGCTGACGAGCTGGAGCGGCTGGAAGCCGCCAAAGCAGAAGTCCGAGCCCGCCTTGCCATGCGCAGGGAGGCAGCCCGGCTAAGGAAAGCCGAGCAGACTAAGCGCGCTGCAATGAAGAGGGCTGTCGATACCTTTACAAGAAAGTGGGAGAGGGAGTACGACAGGAAGCATAAGACTTCCTGAATGGCCCCCGGCTCCCGATGGCTGCGACGATTGCACCGTTCCACCAACGGCTGGACGGTGTGTCGCGACAGACTACCGATTGAAGCCCTTCCTTCACGGGAAGGGCTTTTATTTTGGCTGAGATTTAGCCTTTTCCCCGGGTTTTTTCGCGATTCGAGCCGTGGATAACAACAGCAAGAAACGTGATCTGCCAGTAGTGCGCCATGAGCCGCGCGTCAAGCGTGCGGCCGCGCCGCCGCCCGTCAAGACACCCAAGTCTTCTCAACCACCCAAGCCACCTCGCCCGCCCGGGCCGCCGCGCTTCCGGCGCACACGATTCTTTCTGCGCCATCTGCTGATCTGGTTGGTGTTGGTCGGTCTTGCCTATTGGCTGTGGTTGGACCGCGAGGTCACCGGCGCCTTTGAGCATAAGCAATGGGTGTTGCCGGCGCGGGTCTTCGCGCGTCCGCTTGAGCTCTACCCTGGGGCCAACGTTTCGCGTGAGCGTCTGGTGCGTAAGCTCGACACGCTGGGCTACCAGCGTGTCAGTGCGCCCAATGCCGTCGGGCAGTATGTGGTCGACGGCGAACGGGTGGAATTCTTCTCGCGCGGGTTCAAGTTCTGGGACTTTCCGGAAGCTGGTCGTCACGTCGAGGTGAAGTTCACCGCCGGCATACCGGCGTCCGTCATCGACCGCGATAGCGCTCAGCCCATCGATCTCATGCGCCTCGAGCCACCCGAGATCGGTCGCATCAATCCGCAGAACTTTGAGGACCGCAAGCTGTTGGCCTTTGACGAGGTGCCGAAACAGTTCGTCGATGCGCTGGTGGCGGTCGAGGATCGGCGCTTCTTCAAGCATCATGGCGTGGACTTCATCGGTCTGCTGCGCGCCTTCGCGGTGAATATCATGGCGCAGCGCGTGGTGCAGGGCGGCAGCACGCTGACCCAGCAATTGGTCAAGAATCTTTATCTGACCCATGAGCGCACCATGCTGCGCAAGATGAATGAGATGCTGATGGCGGTCTCGCTCGAGCGTCAGTACAGCAAGCAGAAGATCATCGAGACTTACATGAACGAGGTCTTCCTCGGTCAGGACGGTAACCGCGCCATCCATGGTTTCGAACTGGCTTCGCATTTTTATTTCGCCAAGCCGCTCAGTGAACTCGATTGGCTGGAGGCGGCGACCTTGCTCGGCATGATCAAAGGTCCGACGGTCTTCGATCCGCGGCGTCATACCGAACAATCGAAGGCGCGACGTGACGTGGTATTGGGCTTGCTGGTCCAGGCCAAGCTGATCCCTGAAGCCGACCTCCCCGCGCTGCGCAAGATGCCGCTCAAACTGCGCGGCGGCGCCGGTGGCGGCAGTCACGAATACCCGGCCTTCATGGCGCTGGTCCGACGGCAGTTGTCGCGCGAATACAGCCCGCGGGATCTCGACGCGGCCGGCCTCAATATCTTCACCACGCTGGATGTCGAAGTGCAGCAGTCGGCCGAGGAGGCGATCCGCACTACCCTGCCGGATATCGAAAAGCGCATGCGCAAGCATGACCTGCAGGGCTCGATCGTCATCCTCGATCCGGCTAGCGGCGAGGTGCTGGCGATGGTCTCGGATCGCGATCCGGATTTTGCCGGCTTCAATCGCGTGGTCGACGCACGTCGTCCCATCGGTTCGGTGGTCAAGCCGCTGGTTTATTCCCTGGCACTCGGGCAGCCGACTCGCTTTTCCTTGCTGACTACCCTGAACGACACCGCCGTGACCTGGACTGGCGCCGATGGCAAACGCTGGCAGCCGCAGAACTTCGATAAGAAGGAACATGGCACCGTCAGTCTGCTGTACGCGCTGACCCATTCGTTCAACATGGCGACGGTCAACCTCGGTCTACAGCTCGGCTTATCACGCGTGACCACCTATCTGCAGCACCTCGGCGTGCCGGGTAAGCTGCCGCAGTATCCCTCGGTGCTGCTCGGTGCCGTGGAGCTCTCGCCGCTCGAACTGGCGGAAATCTACACGGTGTTTGCCAACGATGGTTTTCGCGTGCCGGCGCGTGTCATCAACGCGGTCACGGATCAAAATCAGCGCAAGCTCAAGCGTTACGGTCTGGCCTTGCAGCCGGTGATGGAACCGGCCACCGCCGCTTTGATGCGCTACGCTTTGACACGGGTGGTTGCCGAAGGCACCGCCGCCGCGTTGGCCTCGCAGTTGCCGGGCGTGACGCCGCTGGCCGGCAAGACCGGCACCTCGAATGACAGCCGCGACAGTTGGTTCGCGGGCTTCGGTGGCAATCTGCTGGGCGTCGCCTGGGTCGGACGCGACGACAACACGCCGACCGGATTGACCGGCAGCAGCGGTGCGATGCGCGTGTGGGCGGCGGCCATGAAGGGCGCGGCCATCACGCCGCTTGAGCTGCACCTGCCGGCGGAAGTCGAGTGGCAGAATGTCGACCTGCATTCCGCTACCGTGTTGCCTAGCGAATGTCCGACCGGCGTGGCGATGCCTATACATCGCGACAGTCCCGTGAGTCACGCGTCCGATTGTTCGCCGGCCGCAGTGACGCCCGTGCCGGCGGTAACCCCCGCACGCAGTAGCGTGTTCGATCGATTGGAGGAGTTGTTGCATTGAAAATTTTTGCTGTGATGCGCGCTGCGTCACTGGTCGTACTGGTGGTCATGCTCAGTGGCTGCGCCGGAGTGTTCGGACCACCGGAGCCCCCTGCGCCTATCGAAGATCGGGTGCAGAAGAAGGTCGTGAGCGCACCCCTCAACACCGCTGCGAAGACCATCCCCTTGCCGGAACAAACGCGCTTCAAGAGCCAGCCGCTGATCACCCATGCGGCTGCGCCGACCGCTGGGAACGCGCACGTCGTGCCGGCACCGCAGCTCGCCCTGACGGACAAGACGCCACAACACGCCATGCCAGAGTTGAGTTTTCCAGCCGCAGCATTGCCGGCCGAGGACGAGAACGCGGCCTTGCCCGCTGAAGGCGAGCGTGGTGCGGTCAGTGCCGCGCCACCGGCGTTCAGTCCTGCGGTACAAAGTCTGGTGACGGCGGCCAACACCGCTACCGCCCAGCACAACTGGGATCGTGCCCAGGCTGCGCTTGAGCGTGCGGTCAAGCTCGCGCCGTCCAAGTCCAGCCTGTGGCAGCAGCTCGCCTATACCCAGCTGCAAAGCGGCAATCTCGAGCGTGCGCGGGAAGTCGCGCAACGTGCGCTGTCACTGGCGGCGGCCGATGGTCGGGAGGACGTCGCGGCCTGGCGCTTGTTCGGTGATATCGAGCAGGCGCGGGGTGACGTGAGTGCGGCGCAACTGGCGCGCGCCAATGCGGCGCGTCTGACGCGCTAGACGCGGGACAGGTTCAGCGCGGCTTGGCCGCGCCGCGTACGGCGTATTCGGGACGACGTGCGAGCAGGTGCTCAGGCAATTGCCCGCGCACGGTATAAGCGAAGGCGATGACCTGCGCGATGGCGACAAACAGCTTGTCGGGAATCTGCGTCCCTAATTCCACTTCCGCCAGTACTTCGATCAAGGCCGGTTCCTGATCGATAGGTACATTGTGCTTGCGCGCGAGCTCGAGTATGCGTTCGGCAACCTCGCCGCGGCCCTTGGCGGTGACGCGCGGTGCCGCTAGCCCATCCCAGTGCAGGGCAACCGCGACGTTGACCGGTAGTTTGCGCGCCATCGCTCAGACACGCTCGTTGATCAACTGTCGTGCGCCGATGCGTGGTCGTAATGACACGCTTACGGGTGCGATGAAGATCTGATTGACCTCCAGGCCGGCCTCGCTCAGGCCGTGTTCGAGGTCGGCGATGTGTGTGGCAATCTGATGGTTGAAGTCGGCGTCGGTCGAACCCAGACGCAGGCTCAGGCTGTTGCCCGTCAACTGCAGGCGCGCGCTGAACTCATGGCCGCCATCGAGTTTGAGATTGAGGGTGACACTGGTGCGTACCGGCGTATCACCCTCCACCGGTCGACCGTCGCCTTCGACTTCCATCTGTAAAAGATCCATATGACGCTCACGCGCCACAGGCAGGTCGAGCAGCAGTGGCAGTTGGTTGCCGGACGCGCTGGCAACAGTCTGCAAGTGGTTCGCTTCGAGACGCGCCACTACGCTGTCGATCAAGGTCTTGAGATCGGTCGTGTGGTGTTCGTTCGGTGTCGAGGTCGGCGCCATATTCGTCGTTTCGACGAGCTTCGTCGGCAACTCTCCATGGGGCGTGACGTGAGCATGCAGCGTCTGTTGCACGAGCTTGTCCAGTTCGCCGCGCGCGGCGGCGGGCAAGCTGGCGATAGCGGCGGCGAGACGCGCGAACTGCACACGCATATCGGCGCTCACATCGAGCGGTTTGTCATCCTGTAAAGCAGTCATGAGCCGCGCTTCGGTCGCTCGTGCTGCCTGTTCGACGAAGCTGCGCAGCTGTGGCCCATTGCTCAGTTGCTCCGGCTTGGGCAACGCGTCGCGCAGATTCTGGATGTCCTGCGTGAGCGTGGCGGCGGCATCACGACCGACGCTGTCGGTGAGTACGCGCGCGTCCTGCGTCAGCGCATCGAGGCTGCGCAGCAGACTTACGGTGTCCTGCGGCGTGGCCTGTAGTGGCAGCAAGCGCGCCAGCCCCTGACTTATGGTACTGGTTTGCGGCTGGCTCTCCGTCGGCAACACCTTCATGGCGGTGGTGGTGCCGGTCGAGGTGACTTTCAAATTGAGCTTCTGACCGACTTCCAAAGCAGCGTCGGTACGTGC
>JAYWAC010000134.1:0-5451 GCA_043782755.1 Pseudomonadota bacterium
GCCGCTCGTCGGCGCACGCTCGTGACCTGCAAGCACAGCATATTCACGCGCGAACCAGCGCTAGGGGAGGACTATTTCAATGGCGAGTCCGCAAGCGGAAGCGATGAAAGATCTTTACCGTGGCTGGTTGGCGGCGATGGCCGAGAATCCCGATCTCGGTATCGACGGCACACGTGATCTGTTCGAGCACTGGGGCGATCTCACTACCGATCCGGGGGACGTTGATTACCTGGAAGTCGATGCCGGTGGTGTGCAGGCGATGTGGGCGATCCCCAAGGCTTGTGCCGAAGACCGCGTTGCGCTTTGCACCCACGGCGGCGGCTACGTGGCCGGTTCGATGTATTCCCACCGCAAGATGTTCGCTCACATCGCCAAGGCTATCGGTTGCAAGGCACTCATCGTGCATTTCCGCCGCGCACCCGAGCATCCCCATCCCGCACCCGTCGAAGATACCGTCACCGCCTATGCTTGGTTGTTGAAGCAGGGCTACAAGGCTGAGCACATCTGCACCACCGGTGATTCCGCCGGCGGCGCCCTATCGACGACCGTGCTGCTGGCCGCGCGCGCCAAGGGCCTGCCGCTGCCGGTTGCGGCCATGCCGATGTCGCCCTGGTATGACATGGAGTCCAGCGGTGCATCCTTGCAGACCAATGCCGACAAGGACTGTCTGGCGAGCGAACCCATGGTCAAGACCATGGCAGCGACTTTCCTCGGTGGCGCTTCGCCGCTGGACCCGCTGGCCAATCCGCTCAAGGCCGACCTCAAGGGATTGCCGCCGATCTACATCCAGGTCGGCGGTGACGAAGCACTGCTCGACGACTCGCTACGTTTCGAGAAGCTCGCCAAGGCCGCCGGCGTCGATATCCGCTGCGATGTCTATGCCGAGATGCAGCATGTGTTTCAGTTCATGGCGGGCCGTGCACCGGAAGCCGATGAGGCGATACAACGCATGGCGGCGTGGGTCAAACCCAAACTCGGATTGTAGGCGCGCCTGCAACCCGACCGAATTGCAAATTCAGCGACGGAATAAAGTGTTCGATGAACAAGCCTGACTACGATCCCCGCTCGGTATTCGACCTGACGGGCAAACGCATCCTCATCACCGGCGCTTCGATGGGTCTCGGTAAACGCTTCGGTTGGACGCTGGCCCGTGCGGGCGCCGAGGTCATCCTGGCGGCGCGCAGCGAGGACAAGCTGCGCGAGTTGTCCGACAGCATTGCGGCCTTTGGTGGCAAGTGTGGATGCGTGTCCTTGGACGTGCGCGATCGCGCCGCGATCCGCGAGACCGTCGAGAATATTGAACAGTCCGGTCCTATCGACGTGCTGGTCAACAATGCGGGCATCGCCATCGTCAAGGCGCCTGAGCGCTACCAGGACGACGATTGGGACAACGTCTACGAAACCAATCTGCGCGGCCCGTGGGTACTGGCCCAAGCCATCATCCAGCGCCGTCTGAAAGATGGTCGCCCGGGCAACATCGTTAACATCGCTTCAATCCTCGGCATGCGGCCGTTGGGCCATCTCGCGCCTTACGCAGCGGCCAAGGCGGCCCTGATCAATCTCGGTCGTGAGTTGTGTGTGGATCTCGCCGGTCGCGGTATCCGCGTCAACGCGCTGGCACCGGGCTATTTCGAGACCGAGATGAATCGCGACTGGCTGAAGTCACCGGCCGGTGAACGGCTACGCCAGCGCATTCCTACCGGCCGCTTCGGTCAGCCGGAAGATCTGGATGGCGCGATCCTGTTCCTGGCCTCGGATGCGTCGGTGTTCATGAATGGCACGGTGTTGACCATCGACGGTGGGCATACTGCCGGGCTCTAACGCTCTACCGTTCCTGTAGGTCCGATCATTCGCACATTAAAATCGTTCTGCGCGATACACGCCGTGCGGCGAAGGTGTGAATGGCCGCACCTACAAACTCCACACCACCAAACGCCAATCCAGTACTGCGCTCTCTTCATAAGCATCCTTGCCCGTTGCCGCGCGCTTGGCATAGGTCAGCGCGTGCAGTTCTAGCAGCTTACCGCCCGCCGCTACCGGTGTTGCGCTGGTGACGCTGAACTCGGAACGAATGATGTCTTCCTCCAGCACTGGCGCGGTGTGTTCGCAACCCTGCCAGCCGATCAATGTCAGCATATTGGGCAGTGCGCGGCTGATCTGTGACAGCGTGATTGAGATCGTATGACCACCATAGACCAGACGCTTGCCGAGATAGCTGCGTGAAGCATCGGTGTGGGTGAAGGCGATGTTGCCGGTGATACGCACCAGTTCTGGCGCGCAGGTCACCGTGTCCTGTGGTCCGATAACGACGCGATCTCCTACGCTAAGTGCGGGCGCCGGCACCTTGTATTTTTCCGGCGCCATCGCCGCGAGCTTCCAGCCTGACGGGATAGCGGCGGTCAGTTGGGCGTCTTCTAAACGCTCGGGTATCCAATCAAACGAATCGTTCTTGCCGGTATCGGCGTTGGCGTCGCGGCAGGGAATCATCGGGCAACGCCAGTATTGCATGACGCGCACACCGTGCTGGTTGGTGGTCTCCATTTCCAAGGCCACCATGCCGGTCGCGTCACGGCCCGCTTTGACCTTGTTCTGACGTAGTCCCACGACCTTGGTGGTGGTGGTCAGCGTATCGCCGACATAGACCGGCGCCAGCAACAGCAGACCACGGTAGAAGAGATTGCCCTTCACTTGCTGCGAGGCAAACGTAGTCTGGCCGTTGACCAGGTTGATGACCATCATCGGGTGCACCAGTGAGCGCGCTTCGCCGGTCACCGCCTGGGACAGATGACGGTCGAGTGGCAGACGCATGCGATCGCCGGTCACCGACTGATAGAACGCAGTGTGTCCCTCGGTGACGGTCACGGCCGGTGCCGCGAATATCTGTCCGACCTCGAAGTCCTCGAAATAGGGACCGTCTATGTAATGCTCGGCCATCGTTCCTCATCCTGGCTGTGCGGCGCACAAGCGCCGCTTGTCGTAGTGCATTCGTCGCGATGCGCGACGAACAATGTTGTCTGCTGCTGGCCCGTAAGCCGGTAAGCGTTCAGCGTGCGGCAAACTCCGCGCGTATGGCTGCCCCTTGTTCATCGATCGCGGGCACGGCCGCTCTATCGAGCATGTCGCCAGTGCGACGAATCAAGGACACCGTCTTGCCGCTGGCCGTGATCTCTTTGCGACGCAAGGCGGGATGCTTCTGTAAACCGCCGATATCGTTGATGCTGCCACAGGCAATGCCGGCCTCGTTCAGCTTCGGCGCGAGTTCGGCTTGCGTGTAGCGCGCGAACACCGCTTCCATGTCGGCACGCAGTTCATCGCGATGTTCGACACGCAGCACATTAGTTTTGTAGCGCGGGTCGTCGGCCATCTCCGGTCGTTCGAGACCATCACGGCACAACTGCACCCATTCGCGATTGTTTTGTATCACGACGAAGATCGGGCCGTCGGCCGCCGCATAGGCGCCATAGGGCGCGAGTTGGGCGTGATCCATGCCGGTGCCGCCCAGCATCTTGCCGGTGTATTCCAAGATCGCGAGCGGCACCGCCATCCATTCCGACAAGACTTCGAACAAAGACAGTTCGATGTGCGCGCCGACACCGGTCTTCTCACGTGCATACAAAGCTTTCAATATTTCGCCGTAAGCGCTCAAGCCGGTCGAGATGTCGCAGATGGAGGCGCCCACCTTACTCGGCTGACCCGGCGCACCTGTCACCGAACATAAACCGGTCTCGGCCTGGATCAGCGCGTCATAGGCCTTCATGTCGGCATAGGGACCGCTAGTGCCGTAACCGGAGATGCTGCACATCACCAGGCGCGGATTGAGCGCACGGACCGCTTCATAACCGAAACCCAGACGGTCCACGGAACCGGGCTTGAGGTTTTGCAGGAACACATCAGCACGCGCCAGCATGGAACACAGCAGTGCGGCGTCTTCCGTTTTGGTGAGATCGACCGCGATCGATTCCTTGCCAGTATTCAGCCACACGAAGTAGGCGCTCTGGCCATGAATGGCGGTGTCATAGGCCCGCGCGAAATCGCCCTCGGGACGTTCGAGCTTGATGATGCGAGCGCCACCCTCGGCCAGCAGGCGCGTGCAATAGGGCGCCGCGACCGCTTGTTCCAGCGAGACGACTAATAGATCCGAGAGAGGCAATGTCGACATGGTGTGGGCTACTCAACGCATCACAAAGGGATTGGGGACATCGTCGGCGGTCGAGATCCAAATGCTCTTGGTCTGCAGAAATTCACGCATCGCTTCCATGCCATTCTCGCGGCCAAGGCCGCTCTGCTTGTAACCGCCAAAGGGCGACATATAACTCACGGCACGATAGGTGTTGACCCACACCGTACCGGCGCGCACCGCTGCCGAAACCTTGAGCGCGCGTTTGATCGATTGCGTCCACACGCCGGCGGCGAGACCAAAGGCAATGTCGTTCGCAATCTGGATCGCTTCCTCGTCGGTCTTGAAGCGAATGATGGATAGCACCGGGCCGAACACTTCTTCCTGCGCGATGCGCATGTGGTTGTTCACGCCGCCGAAGATGGTCGGCTCGATGAAGTATTCACTGCTGCCGCATTCAGGACGGCCGCGCGCCGGACCACCGCCGAGCAGAACCTGCGCGCCTTCGTCCTTGGCTATCTGGATGTAGCTCAGCACCTTCTGATATTGCGGCGGGGTGGTGACCGGTCCGACTTGGGTGGCACGGTCCATCGGATCGCCCATGCGCGCCTGGCGGGCGAACTCGACCAGCGCGGTGACGAAACGATCGTAGATACCGTCCTGCACCAACAGACGCGAACCAGCGATGCAGGTCTGCCCAGTGGCGGCGAAGATGCCGGAAATGGCGCCCTTCACGGCGTCATCCACCACCGCGTCATCGAACACGATGTTGGGCGACTTACCGCCGAGCTCGAGCGTGCAGCGCTTCAAACCCTTGGCCGCCGCTTGATAGACGCGTGAGCCACTGTCGCTGCCGCCGGTAAAGGCCACCATCGCGACCTTGGGATGATCGACCAGGCGCGCGCCGACTTCCGCGCCGAAGCCCGTCACGACATTGACCACACCCGGCGGAAAGCCGGCCTCGGCGAACAATTCGGCAAACCGCAACGTTGAGGTCGAAGTGAATTCCGAGGGTTTGATGACGACGGTGTTGCCGGCCGCCAGTGCCGGTGCAAGCTTGAAGGTCAGCAATAACAGCGGCGAATTCCACGGCGTGATGGCCGCCACCACGCCCAAGGGTTCATGCCGCGTGAAATTGAAGGTATCGGGCTTGTCTATCGGAATGACCGCCCCTTCAATCTTGTCGGCGAGACCACCGAAGTAGTGATACCACTGCGGGATGTAGGCGCACTGCGCCGCCATTTCGCTGATCAGTTTGCCGTTGTCGCGCACTTCCATGGCGGCAAGTTCATCGGCATGGGCAGCCAGCACATCGCCGAAGCGACGCAGCAGAT
>JAYWAC010000135.1:0-14542 GCA_043782755.1 Pseudomonadota bacterium
TCGTCCGATGAACAGCAACTTGCCCACGGTATCGGCCGACAGTTCCCCCGCCAGCCCAACCTGCCAACGCATGATCAGCTGGCTGTAGACCGTGAAGAAGATGGTCAGCAAGATATAGACGTGATCAAACGCACGACTTGGCATGTCAATAACCTGTCAGGCGACCGCGTGGCCGTAACGATACATATCATGCATCTCCGGTGGGATGCCCCAATCGATCGCGCCGACTTGATCGTGCAGGCGTTCAATTTCGCCACGCAGGTGACTGCGCAGTTGCTCGAGTAGACGGCTCTTGGGTGGCGCGAAGCCATGCTGATAGGCCGCGCTGATTTGATGGCGCACACCCTTTTCTATCGCCTGCTCGCGGGTCAGCGCCTTGATGATGGCGCGTTCCGGCTTGAAGCAGTCGAACTGTGCATCGACAGCGCCGCCCTTGATGAGCGTCGCCAGCTTGGCTGATATCACCGGCGCGAGATGAATACCTTCGCGACGCGTGCCCGACACGATGCAGAGATTGTCTATCGACGTGCGTCCCATGAGGGGATAGGTATCCTGGCTTACGGGTCGCCAACCGACGTTCACACCGATCAGGTCGGCCTTATAAAAATTGGTATTGATCTGCTGAATTGCGCCCTGCAGCAGCGCCTCGATGCTGCCAACGCGACCATGGCTGCGCGGCTCGGTGGAAATGAAATTGCTCGCGCCGACGATGATGTGATCGCCGGGACTGTCGTCGCTTGGTTGGTAGGGTGCCGAATACAAGCCACAGGCGAGACCGCGATTCGGCGTACGTACGCAAGCCGAATGCGGAAATTCCGGCGACTTCAACTCAAGCGAGACGCCAACCCCGTAGAACACGCGCGGCATGGCCAGATCGATGCCACTCGCGCGCAGCAGATCCGACACCGTGGCGCCGCTAGCGAGCACGTATTGGTCGCCCGCCACACGTCGTCCGTCATCGAGCACGGTCGCCGTGATCCGAGCACCCGCATGTTCAATGCGACTCACGGCCGCATCCAGCAGCGTGACATTGCCGAGGCGCACAAAGGCGCGCTCGAGCGCGCTCAGCAGACGGCGCGGGTTGACCCAGCCCTCGCTGTCGATGCGCAGTGCACGCACCGCGCGGTGGCGGGCCTCGGGCATGTAATTCGGCACGTCTTGCGGGTCGACCATCGTATAGGGCTCGCGATATTGTTCGAGCGCCTCGACGATAGCCTTGAAGTTCTCGTCGTCGATGTCATCGGCGGCGGCGTTGTTGATCACATACGTGCCGGCGCCATAGCCGGCATAGGTGTCGCGCCAGGCGCGCGAGCCATAGGCGGTGTCATGAATCTCGTTTTCGAAGTCGTGCCATTGGGCGGTCGCCTCGATACTCAAGGCGAATCGATAGCGATCGATGGCCGATTCGAGCGAGCCCTGTTCGATCTCGGCGAAAGAATTCAACATCGCCGGTGCGGCCAAGGTCGCCGCGCCGCGGCGCGTGTGCTTGCCGATGATGGTGATGGTGTCGCCAGGCGCCGCTTCCCGCGCGAGGCGGAACGCGATCGACATGCCGACGATGCCATTACCCAGGATGACTGTATCCATGCTGGTCAGTCCCGCTATTGCTTGACGAGGTAACACAAGCCCGGATAGGTCGCGGTGCGACGAACCTGGTGCGCACGTTGCCCGAGGATCTGCTCAACATAAACTCGGCCTTCGGCCGGCACCGAGTCGCGTGTGAGCTGCCAGAATGCCACCACACCGCCCGGCACCATCCGCGACCAGATCAAGTCAAACGCTTCGGCGGTGGGCAGGTAGGCGTTGACATCGAAAAACGCGAGGGCGACGAACTCAGCGGGGTTGTCCGTGAAGAATGCCGGCAGAGTCCGCCGACAATCACCGCGCACCACGCGATGCTTGCCGTGGTTATGGCCCATGGCATTGCTCTTTTCATGCAGCATCAACAAGTGGCTAAGGAATTGCGCATAGTCGCCATTCAGCGCGTAGGTACCGTCCTTGTGCAATTCGGTCGGGCGGTCTTTGTCGGAAAAGCCCTGATAGCCCTCAAAGGTATCGAAGCACACGATGCGCCGATTGAAATGCAGCGGTTCGAAGATCGCGCGCAGGTTTTCACACAGCACTGCGGTCTGACCGCGCCAGGTGCCGATGTCGCAGATGATGCCGGGCAGGTCGACGATCAAACGATAGATATCGGTGATGGCGAGGATGCGCGCCAGCAACGAGCCGCGCAAAAACAAGCCGAGACTGCGCTCGCGCTCATCATCGGTGCCGCTGTAGCTATGTAGCAGATCGAAGATTTCCTTGCGTGCCCCGACGCTCTCGGGCGGCGAGAAGGTGAGTACAGCGGCCTCGTGTTCAGCGGTCATGGCTTAAGTCTCCGGGAAATCAGAATTTTTTGACGACAATGGTGAATTCGTAAAGACCATAGTCGTGCAACAGTGCGACATGGCGCGAGTAGCGACGCTTGCACAGATCGAATAACCGACAAGGATCGGCGTAGTAGAGATAATCGCGCATGCGGTCGGTATCGGAGTACGCGGTCAGACAGTTGAAGGCGAAACCGCGCGTGCTACTGTCGTGCAATTGCTCGACGACGGCCTCGATATGCGCCAGCCAGTCTGCGTCGCTGCTGCGCAGGCGCACGTTGAAAATGCCGCTAGCCACGCAGTAGTCGGCGCGCGTATCAGGTTGGGCCGCGACCACCCAGCGCGCATCGTCGGCGGCATAGGTCGCGCGCGCCACCGCGATCATCTCGGACGAAATATCGAAACCGCTGTAGCGCACGCGCCGTCCGCTGGCGCGCAGATAGTCATACAGCGCGCCGTAGCCACAGCCGAGGTCATGCAGCGAGAAATCTTCACAAGTCTCGGCGACTTTCATCAACTGCGCGAAACGCAGTAGCTGGCTCTCCTCGCCATTCCAGTCGACGCCACGCGCGGTCTGACCGTGGGCCGCAAGCTTGGCGGCGTAGTAGGCCGCGACCTCAGCGAGCGGTTCAGTCGTACTGCTGGCCATAGATCTGCCTGACGATGCTGTAGGGGCGACGCTTGGTTTCGATGAAAACCTTGGACAGGTACACACCGATGATGCCGAGGAATGAAATGATCATGCCGCCTAGCAACCAGATGGAAGCGATCACCGAGGTCCAGCCCGAGGGTGGCGCGGCAAAAAACAGCCACTTCAGAACGATGTAGGCGACATAGACGGCCGCAAACATCGAAATCGTCGCACCGATATAGAAAATGCCGCGCAGCGGTGTATTGCTGAACGAGGTGACAGTACTGACCAGCAGCACCAGCTTGCGACCCAAGGTATAGGTGGTCTCGCTGGTGCTGTGCTTCTTGACCTCCAGCGGTTCCTGGCGAAAACCCGCCAGACTGAACAAACCACCGAGAAACATCTCGCGCTCGTCGTGCAACAGCAAGGCCTCGATGAAGCGGCGGGTCATGATGCGCGCGGTGACGACGTTCTGCGGCAGGCGAACACCGGTTAAGGTGCAGAACACCGAGTAATAGGCCTGGCCGCTCCACCGTTCGAACCAATCGCCCTTACGCCGAATCTGCACACCGTAGACCACATCGCAGTCGCACTCGCGCAGGTGGGCGGCGAAACGTGGCAGCCATTCCGGCTCTTCCTCGAGATCGCTGTCGAGCAGATACACCAGCTCGCCGCGTGTATGGGCAAGGCCGGTCATCATCGCCTTGTGATGACCAAAGTTGCGCGACAGATCGATCACCCGCAGACGGGGCTCGTGCTCGGTGGCGGCCACCGCGACCTCGAGACTGTTATCTGGCGAACCATCGTTGACCAGCACGATTTCGTAGTCCTCACCCACTAATTCCCGCGCTGTCACCGCCGCGCGGCGCAGGAATTCCGGAATATAGGGGGCCGACTGGTAGAGCGTGGCGACGATGGAAAGCTTCATGGGCGCGGGCAGCGTCTTCCGTGATGCGATGCGTGGGTGGCGCGCAATGCCTGCGCGGGTTCGGGATCGCAACGGGCCCTGTGCGGTGTGGATATCGTGACCACAGAGCGGCACAACTCGCGCATCGCATCCTCGAGATTGTCGGGTTCCGGGTCGCGAATATACACCGTAGGCTGGCGCTTGGGGTCGCGCGACGGCGTTTCAGCAAGGCCTGGCATAGCGATGGGGCGCTGGCCCGCGCAGCTGGGCGAGCGATGAGGCTGCCCCGTCGCTGCCGGACTGGTGCCGCGCGATGATCGACGGCGGTTTGGCCGCTCTAAACGACCGCGCTGGCCTTGACAGTCACGCGGCTGGATGGCGCGAGCATCGCCCGTCGCCACACTGACCCCCCACTTGGGCGTGGGTGGAGTCCGTCGCACCTCGCTATCATCGCCTTAAGGTCAAACAGATAGAGGGCGCGACGATGTTCAAAGTGATGGTCATGATCAAGCGCAAACGCGGCATGAGCATGCAGGATTTCATCGACTACTATGAAAGGCGCCACGCACCGCTAGGCGCGAGCAAGGTGCCCAATCTCAAGCGCTACGTGCGCCACTTCATTCGCCCCTACGGCAACGCGGTCTACGGCGCCGATGCCGAGCCGCCCTATGACGTGCTGACCGAGATCTGGTTCGACGACGAGGCGGATTTCGAGCAGGGCATGGCCTATCTCACGGCGCCCGAAACCGCCGCCATCATCGGCGCGGACGAGGAGCAGCTGTTCGAGAAGTCGTCGATACGGTTCATGACCATGGAGGATCACGAGACGCCATTGCCGGCACGATAGCCCGACTGAACTGCTAAGCCGGCGTAATGCTGCGGATTCAAACCGTGTAGGTGCGCATTCATTCGCACACCCACCCCCAATGTCCCCGCTTGCCCGCCCGCTCTGCGTCGACGGAGAGCGGGCGTAGCAGCAGCCATTTCCCATCAACTTCCCAGCCTTTCTAGCGACGGCAACATCGCATCGCCTCCGCGCTGGACACCCTCCTCTCGGGTAACGCCGTGATAACGGTTCCACCGAGCATTATGAGTGACGTAACATCGACATCGCCGGTTTCCGAACGAGATTGGTAATCGATGTAGCACACGCTCTCGTGACAGTTAGCACTTGGACTTTGGCGAATTTCGTGAAGATTGCTTTTCCCTATATCGCTCAGATTCATCATATTCCGCATAGCATCGCGATTGCGTTCGAGCTTGCAACGCAACACCCCGAATTGCACGTGACGATCATCGTACCAACGGCGGAACACCTGGCCGTGGTCGAACAGATTGCCAGCAACTACCCATCCCATCGTTGCGAATTCGTGCTGACGTCGCTGCCCGCTTGGTACCAGAAACTTTGTGGTGTGCTACAGCACCGTATCTTCGCGACCCTTGGAATGCTGTTTTTCCATCGCGATTTGTTCGCACGCTTTGACGCCCTGGTGGTGCCCGAAAGGACCTCGCTGTTGCTCAAGCGTCTGGGCCTGAAGACCACGCGCTTCATCCATACTTTTCACGGCGCGGGCGATCGCCAGCGCGGCTTCGAGAACCGCATCGGCCAATTCGATTTCCTGCTCATTCCTGGACAAAAGCACGCCGATCGTCTACTGCAGCTCGGGCTGGCACGGACCGGCTCATACGCCGTCACGGGCTATCAGAAATTCGGTCTCTACCACGCCGGCAAACACGCTCCCAAGCTGCCCTTTCGCGAGCAGCGTCCACTGGTACTCTACAATCCGCACTGCAACGCCAGCCTCGGCTCCTGGGAATCGATGGGCCTTGCCGTGCTGGAATACTTCGCCCGCTCGCGTGACTACAATCTTATCTTTGCGCCCCACATCAAGCTGTTCGACCATGTCTCGCCGAAGCACCTGCGCGAATTCGACCGTTACCGTAGCCTGCCGCACATGCTGATTGATCTAGGCAGCACCGCCAGCATCGATATGACCTATACGCGCGCGGCCGATCTTTATCTGGGTGACGTCAGTAGCCAGGTCTATGAGTTTCTTTATCATCCACGTCCCTGCTTGTTTCTTAACGCCCATCGGGTCGATTGGCGGCGTGACGTGAACTATCTGTTCTGGCGCTGCGGGCCGGTCATCGAGGATATCGGCGCCTTGCACGAGACACTCGCAATGGCCTTGACGACCCATGCCAGTTATCGCGCTGCCCAGACCGAGTGCTTCGGTTACACCTTCGGCCAACCGACCAGCGATGCGGCCGCGCGAGCGAGCGATGCCATTGTGAGCTACCTCAATGTGGCGTAAGCGCAATCCGGCCGCGCGGTTATCGTCCATCGCGCCGCTGACCGCATAGCCGCGCCACCGCCGTGAGCTTTCAGGGCCGGATCCGGGGGCGATTGCGGTCCTGGCGTAGCGATACCATGCTGCGTCGCGTGTTCAGCAATGCCGGCGTACTGCTCGGCGGTCATACCGTCGCAGGCCTGTTGAGCGTGGTGAACCTCGCGATTGCAGCGCGCGCCCTCGGGCCGCATGCATTCGGCATGGTGGTGCTCATCCATACCTATGCATTGACGGTGGCCGAGCTGTTCGGCTTTGAGTCGTGGCAGACTTTCGTGCATTTCAGCGCTGATCGCGCGCGTCCCGACTGGCGTACGGCCACACAGTTGTTGTTCAAGTTCACCTCGGCGCTCGATCTCGGCGCCGCCCTGACGGGCACATTGGCAGCCATCCTGGCCGCGCCGCTGATGGGCGTCTGGATGGGCTGGGATCACGAAACCACGCGCCTCGTGATGCTCTATGCCCTGGTCATCCCGTTCACGGTGAATGCCACGCCGAGCGGCGTGCTGCGTTTGTTCAATCGTTTTGATTTGCTCGCCAAACATGTGAGCCTGCGCTCTGCGGCACGCTTGATAGCGACCTTGATCGCCTTGGCGTTCGATGGTTCTTTGCACGGCTATCTGCTCGCTTGGTTCTGCTCTGAAATCGTCGGGCAGATGATTGTGCTATGGATGGGCTGGCGGGAATTCCATCGCCAGGGCCTGCTGCACGGCATAGACGGGGGCTTGCGTGACGTGACGCGTAGGCATCGCGGTTTATGGCGGTTCATCGGCGCTAACAAACTGCACTCGACGGTCATACTCGTGCGCGGTCCGCTGACTCTGCTGGTGACCGGCGGCGTGCTGGGTGCCGCCGCCGCCGCACTCTATCGCGTGGCGAAGGGATTCGCCGTCATACTCATTCGGCCGACGGAATTGCTCACCAACAGTATCTATCCGGATCTCTCGGGGTTGATTGCCCTTGGTGAGTTCGGTACGGCCCGCCGCCTGGTGTTGCGGGCCTCACTACTGGCGGGTGCGGCGGTGGCGGCAGCGGCGGCGTTAATTGCCGTGCTCGGTAAGCCGCTGCTGTTACTAAGCGCCGGCGCAGACTACCTGGCGGCCTATCCAGTACTCCTGCTGCTGGTCCTTGCGGCGGCGGTGGAAGCCTTCGGAACTGCGCTCGATCCCACTCTTTACGCACTCGGTCGGCCTGGCGTCGCCGCGCGCATCAATACCCTCGTGACTGCGCTGTATGTACCGCTGCTGGTCTTGGCGCTGAATGCGTACAATCTGTCGGGAGCAGGCTATGCGACGCTCGTTTATGCCGTGACGGTGACCCTCGTCATGGCCGTAGCGGCCGCTTGGTATCTGTCAGCTGGGCATCTGCCGCGCACCGCGCTGGCGACTGCGGACGGGAAGTTCGACATGTGAACCATCCTGTCCCAGCGTGATCGCGGGCCTTGGCCGCCATGCCCCTACACGCACATTCATAAGCGATCAGACCAGCCGAGGCGCCACGCATTTGTTCGAAGCACACAGAGGGCGCGGCGCTTACGCCGTGCTTGCTTACCACCAAGTGGTGGATGGCACAGACGGCCTGGAACACGCGGTCGGTGCCGAGCGCTTTCGCGCACAGATGATGTTCCTGCGCGACCACGGCGAAATCGTGCCGCTGGTCGAACTGCTGGCACGTTGGCGCCGTGGACTGGCACCCACACGTTGGACCTTCGCGCTGACCTTTGACGACGGATATGCGAGCCTGGCGCGCGTCGCACACCCGATATTGTCGGCCGCCGGCATTCCCGCCACGATCTTTCTCACTACCGGTTTCATCGATGACCGCCATGCCTTCCCGTGGTGGGACCGACTACATCGTTTCGTAGCCGCCACCACCACAACCATCCGCTGGGACGGTCGCAGCTATTCGCTGAGCAGCGGCGAGCAGCGCCTGGCGTTTTTTAAGCACGTCTCGCGCACGATCGTGCACGACTACCGGCGCCTGTCTGATCTGCAAGCGCTGCTTGGCGACAGCGCCGAGGACGATGCGGAACAGCGCAACGAATTCCTCGACTGGCACACCGTGCGCGCCCTCCAGCGCGACGGCATCTTCAGTTTCGCACCCCATACGGTCAGTCACCCGGTGCTGAGCTTGTGCGCGAACGTCGGCCACGAAATCGGTTACAGCACACAACGCCTGCGCGAGGAATTGGGCGTGGCAAGCACTATTTTCGCCTACCCCTACGGTCGTCCCGAACATTTTTCCGCGCGCGTGCAAGACGAACTGCGTGCACAAGGCCTGGATACCGCCTTCACCACCGTGTTCGGTCATATCCAACCGCATTCGATGCCACTCGCCTTGCCGCGCATCAACATTGGCAGAAAAGATACCTTGGCGAAATTCGCGGCGAGGCTGCACCATCCAAGGCTGTTCGAATGGGGATTTCGGTGGCGGGAATTCAAATATCGGGCACCCGCCTGACGCCGTTTCAATGGCACACTTGAGTTTCTTTTTGCGCGGGCTCATGGCCGGCGGCGTTGAGCGGGTGATGCTCAATCTTGCCGCTGCGATGGCAGCCCGAGGACACCGTATCGACCTGGTCGTCGGACGACTACACGGGCCGTTCGTCGACCAGATCCCACCGACCGTGCGCGTCATCGATCTCAAGACCCGCAGCGCCTATCAGGCACTACCTATCGTCGCGCGACTCGGCGACGAAGCCTGGCCAGCGGCACGCATGCTGTTGACGCCGCACGCGCATTCCATCCTCGGCGCAGTACCGAAACTGGCACAGTATCTCGCGCGCGAGCGGCCCGACGCGCTGCTCGCCGGCATTGAATGGCCCAATATCGCCGCAGTACTCGCGCGCCGCCTTGCGGGTGGCTCGACGCGCATCGTGCTCGGTGTCCACGACATGCTTTCGCAACGGGTCGCACAGGCAAACCTGCTACAGCGGGTCAGCGTCGTGCCGCCGCTAGTGCGGCATTACTACCCGCAAGCGGATGCGATCGTCGCCGTGTCCAACGGCGTCGCCATCGATACCGCACAAATCACTGGTCTGCCGCCCGCCACAATTACGACCATCTACAATCCGGTGATTACGCCGGCCATCGCGACGCTCGCCGAGCAGCCGGCCGATCATGCGTGGTTCAGCGATGGCGGCCCGCCGATCATCGTCGCCGCTGGGCGACTCAAACCGGAAAAGGATTTCATCACGCTGCTGCACGCTTTCGACCGCGTGCGAAGACAACGCCCGGCGCGCTTACTGATACTCGGCGAAGGCTGGCAGCGCCCGGTGCTGCACGCGCTCATCCGTCGTTTGCGCCTGCATGCGCTGGTGGACATGCCGGGTTTCGTCGCCAATCCCTTTGCCTTCATGGCGCGCGCACGCCTGTTCGTGTTGTCATCGCGTCACGAAGGCTTTGCCAACGTCATCCCTGAAGCCATGGCATGCGGCTGCCCGGTGGTGAGTACGGATTGTCCGAGCGGTCCTGGCGAAATCCTCGACGGCGGACGTTTCGGGACGCTCGCGGCGGTCGGCGATCCAGCCGCGCTCGCGGCGGCGATACTCGCCACCTGGGATGCAGCGCCCGCCCGCGCGATTTTGCGTGCGCGCGCGGCCGAGTTTTCCGTCGAGCGTGCAACCGACCAGTATCTCAAGGTGATGCTGCCGTCGGCGACGAGCGCGCTCTCAATGGTTCAAGTGTCAGAGCCGGAAATCGACTAGGCTTATCTATCCCAACCAACACGCTGCGGAGGCCCCATGAGTCTGAGTGCGAAACTCGACGAGATTCGAAACGGTGCGATGAAGAAGATCCCCGCCGACAAACTGGCGGTGATGGTGCAGGCGACGGCGACACTGCGCGCATCGGGCATACTCGATAAAGTCATCAAGGTCGGCAGCCCGCTGCCGCCGTTCGAACTGACCAATATGCGCGGCGTGAAAGTGTCTTCCCGCGATCTGCTCAAACAAGGCGCGGTGGTCCTGAGCGTCTTCCGTGGTCATTGGTGACCCTACTGCGTGGCAGAGCTGTACGCCCTGCAAAGCATCGTGTCCCCTCTCAAAGATCTCGGTGCGACATTGGTGGCCTTGTCACCACAGCAACCGGAACACGGCTTGACTATTGTCGAGAAGAACCAGCTCGGCTTTGACATCCTCTCCGACCCGCGCAATGACTATGCGCAAGCACTTGGACTGCGCTTCACGCTGCCGGCCGAGTTACAGGCCATTTATGCCTCTTTTGGCATCAACCTGCCGCTGTTCGACGGCGACGATTCCTGGACGCTGCCGATGCCGGGCCGCCTCGTCATTGATCAGACGGGTATCGTGCGCTCAGTGGAAGTCGATCCCGACTACACGGTGCGACCGGAGCCCGAGGCGACCTTGGCAAAGTTAAGAAAGTTGCGCGGCTGAGTAGCGGCGCTCAGCCTCGAAGCCCCTGGTCCGGAAAGCACCTTGCGTGCTCCCGGGCCAGGGGCGGATCTGCCGAGAGCCGCCTAGCCGGCAGCCACGCTCTGTGCGCTACCCACCGTGCCGAAATGAAAGCCGCGATAGTTGTCCTCACGAATGTCTTCCAACTCGGCCGCATACTGCGGCCAGCCGATGTAGGCGGTGAACACGCGCGGCTTGCCAGGAATATTCGAACCCAGATACCACGAATTGCAAGACTTGAAGACCGAGCGCGATGCAATGTCATCGACATGCACCAGCCAGGCCTGCTCGGCATCCTCGTTCGATTCGATCACGTTCAAGCCCTGTTCGCGCACGCCGCTGATGCAATCGGCAATGAAGTCGACGTGCTGCTCGATGGACTTCAATACATTACTGAGCGCCGACGGGCTGCCCGGGCCGGTGATGGTAAAGAGATTGGGGAAACCGGCCGGCATGAGGCCTAAATAGCAGCTCGGACCGTTCTTCCATTTGTCGCGCATCGCCACGCCTTCTTTACCGTGAATGTCGATGTTGAGGATGGGGCCAGAGATGGCATCGAAGCCGGTCGCGAATACGATGGCGTCGAACTCATATTCCCGGCCGCCGGCAATGAGGCCCTTGGGCGTGATGCGTTCGATGGGCGTGTTCTTGACGTTGACCAGGCTGACGTTGGGCCGCTTGAAGGTCTCGTAGAAATCGGTGCCGACGATGAGCCGTTTGCAGCCGAGCGCGAAGTCGGGCATCAGCGCGGCGACGGTGGCGTCATCCTGGACGATGGACTTGAGCTTGCGACGGAAGAAGTCCTGCGCGGTGGCGTTCGCTTCGTGGTTGGTCAGCAGATCGTTGAAGATGCCCATGAACATGAGGCCGCCGCGAGCCCAGGCTTGCTCATAGGCGCGTTCGCGCTCTTGCGGTGAAACTTCGAGCGCCGACTTGCCGGTCGATTCGAAAGAAAATGCGAAGGGATATTTCTTGTTGTTGGCACGAAACTCGGGATAGACACGCTTGATGGCCTGCACGGCTTCCGGCTTCAAGGTCTCGTTGTAAGCCGGAATGACGTAGTTCGCGGTGCGCTGGAAGACCGTCGTGCTCGCCGCCTGTTCGGCAATCAGCGGAATAGCCTGACAACCCGACGAGCCGGTGCCGATGATACCGACTCGGCGACCCGTGAAATCGACCGGCTCATGCGGCCATTTGCCGGTGTGATAGAAATCCCCCTGGAAGCTGTCCAGCCCTTCGAAGGGCGGCAGATTGGGCGCCGACAGAATGCCGGTGGCGAGGATGAAATACTGCGCCGAGATGCGCTCGCCCTTGTCGGTCTCCACTGTCCAGCGCGCGGTCTTGTCGCTATAAGTGGCAGACTGCACACGCGTATGAAACTCAATGTCCTTGCGCAGATCGAAACGGTCCGCGACATGTTTGGCATACTTGAATAGTTCGGGCTGGGTCGCGTATTTCTCGCTCCATTCCCAGTCCTGCTGGAGATCTTCGGAAAACTGGTAGGAATATTCCATGCTCACGATGTCGACGCGGCAGCCGGGATAGCGGTTCCAATACCAGGTGCCACCGACATCGCTGCCGGCCTCGAACGCGCGCACCGAGAACCCACGTTTGCGCAGGGTATGGATAAGATACATGCCGGCAAAGCCGGCGCCGACGATGGCCACGTCGAACTCGCGGGAGGTAGACGTGGGTTGGGCTGTTTGTGTCATGGGGAACCTCCTGAACAGCGAAAAGCGATGGCCTTGGATGCGCGCCGGGCTAATGTAGTCGGAACTGTAAGGCTACACAAATGGGGGGGTGAGGCCTTCCGTCCCATGCGACAAATTCGCATTTTCGATCCAGCGCGCTTGCCTCTGAATGTCAGACTAAAGTCTGACCCACAGTGTGCTGGCAATAGTTTTTGTGGGTCAGACTTTAGTCTGACATTCGCTGCCGAGACTATCTCAGCGGAACAGCTTTGAATGTGCGAATTTGTCGCAGCTACAAGGGGACCGTGGGATCCTCCGAACACCCACCTCGGGAATTGGCGCTGACGGAGTCGATCACGTAGATTCCGAGACCTGCTGACACTAACAGGGGAGCGCACATGAAGATCGGATTTTTCGCTATCGGTGCGGGCCTCTCCGCCGAGCCGGACATTATCAAATTGATTGCCACCACGGCCGAAGCCTGCGGCTATTACTCACTGTGGGCGCCGGAACACATCGTGCTGCTCGATCAGTATTCCTCGACCTATCCCTATTCCCAGAATGGCCGCATGCCGTTCGAGACCCTGAAGGTCGATATTCTCGATCCCTTTCTGGCCCTGACCTTCGCTGCGGCCGTGACCAGCAGGATTCGTCTCGGTACCGGCATCTGCCTGGTGCCGGAACGTCAACCGCTGACCTTGGCCAAGGAAGTCGCGACCCTCGATAAACTCTCGGGCGGACGTTTCGATTTCGGCGTCGGCATCGGTTGGCTGAAGGAAGAGTTCGCAGCACTGGAAGTGCCGTGGTCCAAGCGCGCCGAGCGCACGCGCGACTATCTCGCAGCGATGAAAAAGCTGTGGAGCGAAGACGAGAGTCAGCATCAAGGCGAGTTCGTGCGTTTTGGAGCGGTGCGTTCCTTTCCCAAACCGATACAAAAGCCTCATCCGCCGATCATCTTCGGTGGCGAGAGCGAGCCGGCCTTGCGGCGCGTCGGTGAAGTCGGTGATGGCTGGTGGGGTGTGAATGTCACACCCGAGACCGCCAAGACCCATCTCGCCAACATCAAGCGCTACGCCGAGGCGGCTGGACGTGACCCGTCCAAGCTGTTCTTCTCGGTCACCACCAGCATCGGTCAGGCTGTCACCCGCGACGAGGTCAAGCGCTTCGCCGACATCGGCGTGCATCAGGTGATCCTCGGCGCCTTTGGCAGCAGCGCGGATGAGTACAAACGGATCATCGAATCCAATGCGGAGAGCTTGATCGCGCAGCGCGGTTGAGAGGGAATAGGCACACGCGCCACGTCCAGGGGGAAGCGGCGGGACGCGACATCATCTAAGGGGAGTCAGCATGAAACGATGGCTAGCGATCTCATGCCTGGTGGCCGGCTGGTGTGCCGCCATGGCGCAGGCCGCAGACACGGTGGTCGATGATAAGTATCTCGGCGATGAAAGCGATGGCACCAACTGGGCAGCCTATGGCCGCACCAGCAGCGAACAACGCTACAGCCCGCTCCAGCAGATCAACACCGACAACGTCAAACAACTCGGCTTGGCCTGGTCACTCGACCTGCCTAACGAACGCTCGTTGATCGCGACGCCACTCGCGGTCGATGGCGTGATCTACTTCACCGCCAGCTACAGCCATACCCGCGCGGTCGACGCCAAGACGGGTAAGGTCTTGTGGGAGTACGACCCCAAGGTCATCGAACATGCCGGCGATCGCATGCGCATCATGTGGGACTCCAATCGTGGCCCGGCCTTTTACAAAGGCAAGCTCATCATCTCCACCGTCGACGGGCGACTGATCGCGCTAGATGCGAAGACCGGCAAGATAATCTGGGAAACCATGACCATCGATCCGCGACGCTCCTATTACATCACCGGCGCGCCCAAGGTATTCCGCGACAAAGTGCTGATCGGCAACGGTGGCACCGAGCATGAAGCGGCGCGTGGGTATGTCACCGCCTATGACGTCAACACCGGCAAACAGGCCTGGCGTTTCTTTATCGTGCCCGGCAATCCGGCCGATGGCTTTGAAAGCCGTGCCATGGAGATGGCGGCCAAGACCTGGAAAGGCGAGTGGTGGAAACACGGTGGTGGCGGCAATGCCTGGAACGGCATCACCTATGATCCGGCCTATAACCAGGTGTTGGTCGGCACCGGTAACGGCTCGCCGTGGAATCAGA
>JAYWAC010000136.1:0-14405 GCA_043782755.1 Pseudomonadota bacterium
CTCAAGCGGGACGCCGCGCGCTGAGCGGGTGGGCTGCGTGGCACCGGCACGCGCTGCAACTAACAACGCCTCGGCTAGGGTCAAACCCTCCCATCCCGAGACCCTCGCCAGGCGGGTACGCGAGGCCTGGCTTGTCCTCCGCCTGCGCTACGGCCGTAGTCGCCTTGGCGAACCACGCATTGACGCTTCGCGACTACTTGGCGAGACTGGGGATCACGCGCGAGTTCGGGAACAGTTTACTGATTGTTCTTCTACTTGCTTCGCGACCACCTAACGCGGAGAGCTGGCTCTTAGCCGAATCGGTAAACTGTCGCCCACTACCCGCGTTCCAACCAAGATGGGGAGTAATCATGAACGACCGTGACGACAAGCTAGAAGCACTGCTCGACCGCGAAGCGATCCGCGATCTGCCGACCCGCTACTGCGACTGCGTGTGGCAAGACGATCTCGACAGCCTGCTCAAGCTATTTGCGAAGGATGGCGAATTCATCATCGACAATCACGGCAAGCGCACCGCAGCCAAAGGCACGACCGCGATGCGCAAGATGTATCGCCAAGGACTCTCTATCGGTCCGCGTCCCTATATCCACAACCATGTGATCATGATGGATGACGCGAGCCATGCCCATGGCCGCGCCTACCTCGCCCTGCACAGCATCAAGCGGAACATGGAGTTCATCGGCGCGGGCTACTACAACGACAAGTACGTCAAGGTCAAAGGCGCGTGGAAATTCCAGCGTCGTCACTTCGTCGCTCTGCGCTTCGACGAAGACCCGACGGGGGGTGCTAAGCCGACCAAGAAAGCATCGGCCGCGAGTACAGCCAAGCCTACGGCCAAGATCAAAACGTCATCCAAAAAAGCCAGCGTGCGGCGGCGCAAGTAAGCGTTATCGGTCGGTCTCGTCGAGGCAGCACGGGGCTGTCTTGCTCTGGACGTAAACATCAGCGGAATAGCAAGGCAAAGGGCCCAAGCGGGCCCCTTGCTCTTGCGCAAACTGTGGTCGCGCGTCCCTCAGCCGGCAGATGCCTGGGGCATTTCGTGCTCCTGGTTCAATTGATTCAATCGCAGCAGTTGTCCCGGTGTCGCGCCGGTGCACACGCCGTCTTTGAACGTCACCTTGCCGTTGACCATGATCCAGCGATAACCCTCTGCACGCTGCACGCGCCGCCATTCGTTGGCGGGAAAGTCGTGGGCGATTTCGTAATCCATCTCCGGCACACGCCGCAGATTGGCGAAGTCATAGACCAGGATGTCCGCCGGCGCACCTTCGCGCAGGAAGCCGCGATCGGTAAAGCCAGCCGCCTGCGCCGGCAGATAGCTCAGACGAAAGTGCGCCTGCTCCAAGGTCAATTCGCCGGTTTCGCGCACCAGCCAGGTCAGGATCTCGGTGGTAAACGAGCCGCCGGTGAAGAAACGAGTATGGGCCCCGCCGTCGGAGAGCCCGGGGATGACATGCTGGTTGCGTACCAGCTCACCGACTTTCTTGGCATCGGTGCTGCCGATGTCGGCGGTCCTATAGAGGACCTTCAAGCCACCCGCGACGCCAATATCCAGCATCGCATCGATGTGATGCTTGCCTTCAGACTTGGCAATCTCGCCCAGCGTGCGGCCGTGGTATTTCGCGAGTTCCGGATGCCCCGGCGTCGCTTCAATGACGATGCCTTCGATGGGACCGCCCACCCCCGTTGTCGCCAGTGTCGCTTCTTCAGCAATCATGGCCTTGCGGATCACGGGATCAGACAACTTGACGGTGCGCTCTTCCAGTGTTCCAACCGTCGCCGTCGCCCAGGCCAGACTCGAGTCGTACAGATTCCAGTCTTCAAGCGTGAAAATGAAGGGTGCGCGTACCGTGACAGCCTGGCCGTAGATACGCAGACCGCGTTCGAAGCAGCTGTCGATCCAGGCCATAGTCTCGGTATGCACGTTTTCGTGACCGACCTCATCGGACGCGATCAAAGCGTTGAACAACACCGGGCGACCGGTGCGCCGCGCGATCTCTTCGACGAACTCGCGATCGGCATTGCTGGTGTTGTTGACGACATCGCCGCCCTTGGCGTTGACCAGTTGGATGAAACCGTCGCCGCGCTTGCCCAGCAGATCGCTGAACGCCAGCAGCGTTTCGTCTGGCACGAGATCGGTCGGCATCGGTGTACCATCGAAATCGGACTGCACTGAATTCTTGCCGAAACGCTGGAAGCTGAACCCCATCATGCCGGCGTCCATCGCCTCGCTGATCAGGCGGTTCATCTCGCCCTGCTCGTCCGGGGTCGCGGCACGACCCGATTTCGCACCTTCCAGTCCGAGCACATAAACCAGTAGCGGATTGAGCGGCACATAACTCAAAAGGTTGACGCCTTTCGGCAGGCGATCAAGGTGGTCTATCCATTCCGGCAAAGACTCCCAATCCCAATCCAAGCCCAAGCCTTCGACCATCGTTTCATAGGGAATCTGTTCCGTGCGCGTCATCATCTGTAGCAGACGTTCGCGACTTTCCTTGCGCGCCGGCGCAAAGCCAAATCCGCAGTTGCCAATAGCGACCGAAGTAACGCCGTGCCAACCGGAAATAGTGCAGTAGGGATCCCAGTGGATCTGGGCATCGTAATGGGTGTGCAAATCGACGAAGCCGGGCGCGACGATCAGTCCTTCGGCATCGATCACTTCCGCAGCATCAGCCACATTCACGCGACCGATCTTTGCGATCTTGCCGCCTCGGACAGCAATGTCACCCTTGAAGCGCGGCAGGCCAGTACCATCGATGATGGTGCCGTTCTTGATTACCGTATCAAACTTAGCCATATGAGATCTCCCCTTTGACGCGAACGCATGCTGGGGACGGTGTGGGCCCGTCGGGCGATGACATTCACGATGTGTTGCAACGCCGGTTCGCCATTGACTCTAGTTCAACCTGACAGCTGAAACATCCTGATCGGAAGTGTGTCGCTGACAGCACGCGCATTGCATCAGCCCTGCCGAGAAGAGACCCAATGGCCTCAGGTACGACGGCGGGGCGCGCTTTCCCGCAACTCAGCGACCGCTACTTGGCACGACAAGAGACTGTTCTTGACCGAACGCAGTCGCCCGTCGCGCACTGCGGGACGCCTCGCCTATTTCCGTGGAAATCGTCCAAGAGCCGTATTCTTCATGCCCTTTTGCCGCTTATCTGCCCCGTCGCTGGAACAGCGGTCAAACCCCTCGGCTATTTCGTGCAGCGCTGACTGGCACATCCCTTGCCCTGGCTTAGTCGCCATCGCGGCAAATGAAGAGGACACCGCGTGCGGAGCTGATGTCGGCCTAGCGCAATCGGGAAAGCTGGCGATTCCCGCGAAAGCGGAACAATTGAGTGCTAATTGGGGAGGTCGGAATGGACTGGTATCGGAAGCGCACATTGGGCAGCGTGCTCGAACAAGCAGCTCAGCGATTCGGGACTCGTGAGGCGCTGGTGTTTGGTGATCGCCGCTGGACCTACGAGGCGTTCAATCAGGAGGTCGACCACGTCGCCAAGGGACTCATTGCCTTAGGTGTCGTGCCCGGCGAGCGAGTCGCGTTATGGATGACGAACCTGCCGGAATGGCTCTTTTCAATGTTCGCGGTCGCTCGTATAGGTGCTTGCTTGGTTCCCCTGAATACTCGCTATCGGAGTGACGATGTCGCTTACGCAGTGACGCAATCGCGATCCTCGACGCTTATTACCCTCGATAGATCGGGGCCGGTCGATTATCAAGGCATGTTGATGGAGAGCATGTCACAGATCGAGGCGGCCGACGATGGCACTCTCACTATTGCGAATTATCCAGACCTCAAGCGAGTGGTGGTACTCGGTGAGCGTCGTCTCCCGCATGCCTGCGCTTGGTCGGCGCTGCTCGCAGGCGGCGAGACGGTTAGCGATGCGCTGCTCGACATGCGCGCCGCTGCAGTCGACCCCGATGGCATGATGTTAATTTGTTACACGTCGGGTACGACCGGGCATCCCAAGGGCGTCATGCATACCCATCGCCCCATACGAAACACGGCCGAACGCGCCCAGATGCTCGGCGTCGCCATGACCGACATCCATCTCAACTATCTGCCGCTGTTTCATCTCTACGCGTTCAGCGAAGTGACCCTGACCTGCGTTCTGACCGGCGCTAAACAGATATTGATGGACGTATTTGATGCCGAGCGGACGCTCGATTTAGCCGAGCAGGAAGGCGTCACGATGCTGCACGGCATGGAGGCGCACTGGCTGGATCTACTAAACGCCCAGGCGCTACGTCCACGGCAGCTCAAATTGAGACTGGCGACTCTCCCGTCCGGTGTCGAGAGCACCGTGCCGATAGCAGAAAAGGTTCAAGACGTATTCTGCCCGACGACCTCGGGCTACGGCATGAGCGAGACTTGGGCTTACATAGCATGCGACAACCCTTCGCACACGCGCGAACAGCGTGTGCACGCTTCGGGTTATCCCATGAACGATTGTGAAATTCGCATCATCGACCCTGAAACCGGCGCGGCACGACCTGCCGGAGAACCGGGTGAAGTGCTGGTCCGTTCTTATACCTTAATGCTCGGTTATTGGGATAAGCCCGAAGCGACTGCGGCGACCATCGATGCCAACGGCTGGTTGCATACTGGCGACATGGGTACGATTCGAGAGGACGGCCATCTCGTCTTCATTGGTCGCTATAAGGACATGCTCAAAGTCGGCGGCGAGAACGTCTCGCCCGCTGAAGTGGAGACCTACTTCCGCAATATGCCCGAAGTTTATGATGCCGCCGTGGTTGCCTATCCCGACCCTCGACTGGCCGAGGTGCCGGTGGCATTTGTCATCATGAAGACCGGTCAGACTATCAATGCGGCGACCCTTATCTCACGACTGAAGGGTCGCATCGCGAGCTTCAAGATCCCTCGTCACGTCTTGTTCGTGGAGGCTTTCCCGATGACTTCCAGCGGCAAAATCAGAAAATTTGAATTGCGTGCCGAGGCCCGCCGCCTGCTGGATGGCAGCGTAGCGCAGGCATCTTGAGATGCGATGTGATTTGTAGCTTCGCATTGGTGCGAAGGATCTGACGCACGACTGCGAAAAATAGACGATCAATCTCCAGATTTGCGCGCGGGGGAGAATGCGATCCTGTATTTTTTCATGCGCCGATAGAGCGTTGCATGATGGACGCCGAGCCGCACTGCGGCATCACACACGTTTTCTGAAGAGTGCAGTGCCGCTAGAATCAATTCAGACTCCGTCTGCTCGAGGATACCCTGTCGCGATTGTGGAGCAGCGGGAGCAAGCATCTCAATGCCCCCCATCTTACCGCGCAGATCGCGCGCTGAAATCTGGCACCCGCTCGCGAAAACCAAAGCTTCAAGCAAGACGTTTCTTAATTCTCTGATATTGCCCGGCCAGTCGAAATTTTGAAGCGCCCGCTTGGCTGAATCCGAGAGGCTGACCCCGGGCCCGTGCTTAGCAAGGATCTGAGTGGCTAGCAGGAGCACGTCGTCGGGACGATCTCGCAACGGCGGTATTTCGACAGTGACAACACTCAGCCGATGGTAGAGATCTCGGCGAAATGCGCCGTCCCGCACGAGGTCCTCTAGATTCCTGTTCGAGGCCGCAATGACCCTCACGTCGATAGTCTGAGGATAATGACCGCCCAAACGGACAACCTGCTGTGTCTCGAGTACCCGTAACAGGCTCATCTGGACCTTGGCCGGCAAGTTATCGACGTCGTCCAGAAACAGCGTGCCGTGATCCGCAAGTTGGACGCGCCCTTCTTTGCCGCCCCGCAATGCGCCAGTGAACGTACCTTCGTTGTATCCAAACAACTCCGTACCGATGAGGTCGTCACTCAGAGTGGCGCAATCGAGAGGTACGAACGGACCGTGCCTACGCGAACTCAAGTGGTGAATTGACTGGGCAAACAGTTCCTTGCCAGTTCCGGACTCTCCCAATAGCAGGACCGGCCAATCGCACTCGCTGGCACGACGGGCACGCGACACACTCTTTCGGAAGCGAGGATTCTCGCCGGTCAAATCCGAGAAACTGTAAGCCGTTGGCCATTGCTCCGTGGCAGGCTTGCCCTTGCCGACCCTCGTTCGACCCCCGCTAAGCAGCAAGACCAATCCTGTCTCCTGCTCAAGTTTGACCGGAAATAGCTGTAACCCTTCGATCGCGGCCCGCCCAAGCAGGAACGCCGGATCCGAGGTTTCGTTGAACAGTTCCAACCTTTGCGCCAGGGCCGTTTTATGCAGCAAGCGACCGACGAGCAGCGCAGCCGATAGCGACGCCAGCTTCTCCATGGCGGGTGTCAGTGTGACTATCCGACCGATGCTATCGAGGGCAAGAATCGCGTCGCTCGGGTAACGGGCGACCAGTTGTGCGAAGCGCTCCAGCACCGCGCCGCGCAGCATCGCATCATGAGCGCGCACCGAAGCTTCGATGAGGTTCTCAGCTTCGATGCAAAGCTCCGCGACTTTGGGATGGGTCAAGGTGTCGTAGCCGTTGATGCCGATGCCACCCAGAATTTCTCCAGAGCTTGGGTGGCGGATGGCGGCGGCGACGCCAGACCACTCATGGGCGACCGCAATGTAGTTTTCCTGCCAAGACACGCGCATGGGAAGGCCGGTGTAGATGCTAGTGGCAAGCGAATTACATCCCGTCGCCGATTCACTCCAATCTGCGCCGGGCACGACGGCGATTCTCTCGGCCAATTCCAAAGCTTTGCGGCCGCCGCGCACGGCGAGGACCCGGCAATGACGATCGACGAGCGTGATCAGCTGAGGCGAATCATGGAAAAAATCAGCGAGAAGAGTCAGTACTCGGTCCGCTCCGGACACCCAGCTCCGAAGTTCAGAGGGGGGAGTGGTCTGAGTCACAGGCTGACAAGGCGCCCGAGCAAGATTAGGATCAACGCCAGCGGCCCTCGATCTGATCCATGAATTCAGAATAGCTGGTGACAGGGCGTCCGGTTCAATCTCCTCCCCGGCGATGAAGCGTTCACGCAAGCGTGCGATGCGCTTCATTTCTTGAGAATTTCGCGACGACGAAAGCGGTGACGCTAGTATTGAATTCGATTGCTCACCCATGGACAGTGCTCCCCTCGTTTCGCCGTTCTGCGAATTCTGTCGGTATGTCAGCGACATCTCGATAGTCCGATATAGGTAAGCCGATGCGCTCTACTCTATCGCTATTACAGCTGTCTGCCACATCGACAGTTGTCCGTGGTGACCTCTTTTCGCAGTACTGCGATGAGCCTGGCTCATCCACGATGATGACGGTAACAGTGCCAGGGTAATTAAAACCGGCGCGAATCTGCCGTTTTACGTGGTGCTGCATTGCACATCTCATATTGGCATTGCATTTGCGTACCAGTATCGCAGTACGCCATCGCCGGCTGTCAGGGAATTGGAGCCACATGCGCACATTCGGCACACCGGTGGCCATGTGAGATCAAATCGAGGCATGGGCACCGACGCCCAATCATATTTGCTAACGAAAAGGGTCAATCGATGCACGACAGTCCGCTTCCACGAGGATTCGAAGATCTGGAACCATTTCTTGGCTGGTCGCTAGCCACCGAACTTGAGCGCAGTGCCAGACGACAAGGCAGCACGATGGCGGAAATCAACTGCTTTTATGCCGCCATGCTTCCACGGATGGATGACGTTCTCCAATTTCTCCAGCGCTACCCGCTGGAGGGTAATCCGCCAGATGTGCAACGGCTCTTCCAACTGACATTGTCGTTAGCGGAGATAGCGCCGGCAGTCGAAAACTTCGGCCAGCCAAGTGTCGTCGATGGTTACGACGTAGCGCGCTTTAAGCCGATGGAAATCTATTCTCGTGAGACTGGAGGTTGAAACAATGACCAATACAGCAAAGCGTCTCAACGCCAACAAATGGCATGACCTCTATCCAGATCTTGGTACTAAACCTATCCCAATAGAGCCTTATGTATCGCGTGCTCATTTTGAAAAAGAGCGCGATCTCTTGTTCCGCAAGCTGTGGCTGAATGTCGGGCGCGTCGAGCAGGTTCCGAACGTTGGCGACTATTTCGTGAAAACGATCGAGATGTGCAGAACGTCAATCATCGTCGTGCGCGGCAAGGACGGTGATCTTCGCGCCTTCCACAACATGTGCTCTCACCGTGGCAATCAGCTGGCGTATCAAGCTAACGGCAATACCAGCCGTTTCACCTGCAAATTTCACGGTTGGACCTATGGTCTCGACGGTGCATTGCGCGGGATTACGGACGAGCACAATTTCTTCACACTCGACAAACGCTGCTTAGGTATGACCCCGGTGGCCATCGACATCTGGGAAGGCTTCATATTTATCAACGTCGACCCTGCGCCTGCTCAGACTCTGAATGAATTCCTCGGTGACGAGCTGCGAGCAAGTGTCGCGGGATACCCGTTCTCAACGGTTTCGGAAAACTGCATTTCCTGGCAGACAGAGCTGAAGGCTAACTGGAAAATCGTCAAAGATGCGTTCCAGGAGATTTACCATATCTCCGTTCTGCATCACAAAACTATCGGCACTGTCTTCGCGAGCAAGGGCAATCCCTATGGCAACGCCCTCGATTACACCCTGTTTCCTCCCCACGGCCGCAGCTCGCTATCCGCCAATCCGAACCGTAAGCCGACCCCTGTCGAAGCCTTGGCTCAACACTACGGCGCGGTCGTGCTGCAGCAAGACAATGCCGTGACAGACGATTTTCCCAAAGGCGTAAATCCGACGCGCTATGCCAATTGGTCCTTCGATGGGGTCGCGATATTTCCTAATACCCTCATGTATCTATCCAAAGGCACTTATCTGACCCATATTTTCTGGCCGCTCGCGGAGGACCGCACATTGTGGGAAGTGCGCAACTACTCGCCGAAAGCAAAGACGCTAGCGGCGCGATTCAGCCAAGAGTACGGCAAGGTCACCTTCCGGGACACGCTGCTGGAAGACGGAAGCACCCTGGAGCGGACCCAGTCCATGCTCGGGTCGGGCGCTAAACAAGAGTTCGTTCTGCAAGATGAAGAAATATTCATCCGCCTCCACCACAAGATGACTGAAGCCTATTTTGAAGCTCACCGTCCAGGAGCTTGAGGACGTTTGCACTTCAACCTGATGGGGTCTGGAAATATCGCCGTCAGCAATGGACTGAATAATATTGAATGGAGAAAGCACATGGGCTGCCAAGTTGTTTTTGAATGTCGCGTCAAACCGGATTGCGTCGAAAAATTCCAGCAATGGCTTCGCGCCAATCTGCCGGATACGCGCGCATTCCCTGGGTTCATGACCTTGGTCGCGGCCGTGAATCAGGATGATCCTGTCAATATCATTGTTCTCGAGCAATGGAATACGCGCCAGCATTACGAGAAATATATTGAATGGCGGACAGCACGCGGAGATACCGACGTATTCATGCCGATGATGGACGGTGAGCCTAGCATCCGCTATTACGACTATTTTGGCGTATAGGCGTCATTAAATTGAAACGACAGCAACACGGACATTTAAGTGAGCGCCTTGTGGTGTGCTATGGAAACCACCCATGATCGACAAGAAATTTATTGGCCATCGGTTCGCAATGCATGCTGCGACGGTGGAGTCAGGACGACTGCGCTTTTTCGCAAAAGCCATCGGTGGAACCGACCCGGTCTACTTCGATGAGGATGCCGCTCGGGCCGCAGCTTATCGCGCTTTGCCGACCCCGCCGACTTTTCTGTTCTGTTTAAATTTGGTGGAAGGTCCTCGCTGAATCTTGCTCAGGGCACAGCCGGTGGCGCAAACCAGGCTTGATAGCCGTCTTTCATGTCAGCCTCCGGCTGCAACACCTGCACATCATCGCCGACCAAGTGGCGTAAGCCGGGCGCAGAACCGAGCGCAGCCGCTACGATCGCTTGCGCCACCGGCGTGGCCTCAGGCGCCCGTGCTACATCGTCAATGTGCTGTTGGCATTGCTGAGCAGCGTAGTCGCTATAGCCAAACGCTTCCCGCGCAAGGATGCCCTTGTCCATAATCGCGGTATTGAAACACCCCGGCGCAACCGTGGTAATGGTGACGCCGAAAGGAATTAACTCGTTGGCCATAGCCGCCGACAAGGCGTCGAGTGCGTGTTTGCTGGCTGCGTACATCGCCATGTGAGGCACGGCGACAAACGCAGCGCCGGAGGTGATATTGACGATACGGCCGGAACGCCGTTCGCGCATTTCTGGCAGCACGGCCTGCATCACGCGCAGAGCGCCGAGAACATTAGTATCGAGAATCGCCATGGACTGCTCGATCGTCGCCATCTCTGCCGGAGCAATCAGGTGTAGGCCGGCGTTGTTGACGACGACGTCTATCGGGCCCAGGCGATCATGCACCTCGGTCACCGCCGACCTGACCGACGCCTCGTCGCGCACGTCGATGGTGACGGCCTTGATTACCAGCCCCTCGGCATGCGCCGCCGCCAGCAGTTGCTGGGCCTTGTCGACATTGCGACAACCTGCGGCAACATGTGCACCCGCACGTGCTAGTGCTAACGCGGCCTTTTCACCGAAGCCGGAGGTGCATCCCGTAATCAGTACGACTGTCATATCCTTTCCCTCTCGCATAGTCGGCAATGGATTCAGTTGCTCGATTGCGCGCGACGCAATGCTTCCGCCCAGACCGCAACGTTGCCTTCCTCACGAATCAAGCGCAATGACAAGCGCGCGATCCTCCAACCGTCGCTCGTGCGTCTGAACGTGTTTTCATAAACACCGAACATGGTGTAACGCGGTGCGCCCCGCAGGCCGTTCATCCAGTGCTCGGCCCGCATTACAGCACGCGCGTCGGCGTGATCGCCATGCAGCGTGATCTGGACGTTCGTGATCATATGCTGCGTCGCGTCGAACTGACTGATAACAGATTGCGTTCCAGCGACGTGCGCAGCGCGGGACAGCGTTACGGGTGGAAACGCCGCATCTATCCCGCTGAAGTCCGTATCAAGCGGATCGTCAAAGATCTGGGCCCAGGCATCCCAGTCGCGCCCGTCCACGCCAGAACCATAGCGGTCGAAAAGGTTACGGATGTCCGCCTCGTCTTGCCAACGCTCAGCCATGATGTGCTTCCCTTGAGTCTGACGCCGTGGTGCGTCTGCGTCACAATGTATCGCGTCAGCGCAGCTTATGCTTGGCGCACCGCTGGCGGTGTAGTCAGTCGGAACGCCGCGTTCAACAGTGCGACGGGTAAAGGTCCGCCTAGAATCGCAATCAGAAGGTCCACGGCAGCGCACAACGGACTGGTGGCGATTTGACCGCAATGTCTGAGTTCGCCCCGTTGCCACCGGCGCTGAATCGAGCCGTATCGACGATCTGTGTCAGTCTGTCAGAGCGCTAGTGCGAGTTCAGAGCCACGTTGCCGTTGACGTCTGGGTCTTCAGAGCAGGCCCATAACATCGGAGCCGTGGCTCAAATTGAGGCCGGCGCCAACATAGAACACGCAATGGCGCTCGCGCCGAGGTCGCCCCACCATGAGCATCTATTTCGAGGAACTCGGTTATCGCACAACGCCGATCGGCGTCGTGAGCCTCAGGCGCCGGCGCGAGTTGCGGCTGAATGTAGATGTATTCGAGATCAAGCTCGACGACGAGTTCCTGATGTCGAGTCTCTTCACAGCGTCAGAAATCGCGCTGGCCCGGCTCGGCATCGCAGCGCTGGTCGGCCCGGGCCGCGACATCGTGGTCGGCGGTTTAGGTTTGGGTTTTACAGCGAACGCGGTATTGCAACATGCAGACGTAACCTCGCTGCTCGTCATCGAGATGCTCGACGCAGTCATCGACTGGCACCGTGAGGGCTTGCTACCACTGGGGAACTCTCTGACGGCAGATCCGCGCTGTCGTTTCGTGCACGGCGATTTCTTCGCCCTCGCCGCAGCGGGCGAAGGTTTCGATGCCGAAGCAGCGGGTCGTCGTTTCGATTCAATCCTGGTAGACATCGATCACTCGCCGGTAGCGCTGCTCGATGCACGCAGCACCAACTTCTATCGGGCGGAGGGCTTGCGTCAATTGGCGACACATCTAAAACCGGGCGGTGTCTTCGGATTGTGGTCGAACGACCTGCCTGATAAGTCGTTCACGGCCCGGCTGGCGGACGTGTTCGCGGAAGCCTGGGCCGAGCCCGTGACCTTTGACAACCCATTGCAGGACCGGCCGTTCACGCAGACGGTATATCTCGCGCGGACGGAATCGCTTCGCGACACTTCAACTACTGGTTGAATCTGCTCACGCAGGCGTGCCGAGCGGGATGGAGTGCGTCGCTGCGGAAGTGACTGTGTTTGCATCAACTGAGACCGGCTAATCCTTTCTCGCTGCGAGTGGGAGGATTTCCCGCCATTTCGCTGGCATTTGTTCCTGTGAACGCAGCCTGTTGGTGCCGGCCCCGGATTGAGCCACGGTGCCGATGTTGGAGTTGGTGCGGTTGCGCGATAGTACGATGAGATAGAACGCGGCAGCGTATGCCGTCGAACGCGCGCCAATGGTCTCTGGGGCGCGTTAAAGCTTGGGTGGGGCCGCCCAGACACTGATTTCGACATCCGCACCCAACGCATTGTCGGCGGTGTACCTGTGTGTATCCCCAGACCCAAGGGCCCTTACGTCGGATTCTCTACGCAGGTTCGCCACCGCCTATTCCAACCTAACGGCTTAGCTTTCCGCGCATTCCCAGCCGGAGGTTCTCACCAGCCCCTTGTCTCGCGGACCGTAAGTGCGGATCCCTTTAGTCGGGACGCAATCCGTCGCCGACGATGGCTTATCCGCCGACATCGTCGCGTGATCACATGTCGCCAGATCAATCGTGCCGACGTGGTCTTTTGACGGCGACCCGTAGCGAAATGCCTTCTGCGTGATAAGGCACTTCGCCGCCAGCCCGGTGCCATTAGTCTCACTCGCATGCACCAATGGAGAAGCGACAAGGACAGCGCCGAGCAAGGTGAAACCAACAAGGGCCGCAGTGTAGCGACGCTCGCCAGTACGGGAATGCAATTTGCTCAAAGTAATCATGATCACACCTATAAACGTCAATACTGAATGATTCGGTAGCAGCACAAGGCATCCGCACTCAATCGTGATCGCACGTCGTAGACAGCAGCCACCTGCATGGGGCGCCGTTCACACGATACCGTGCATCTACAATTTGAAACTCGGATGCGCGCTTCAGTGACAGCCTACGGAGCTGTGCGAACTTGGCGCGAACAGCTAGCCGCGCTAATTCAGCATGACAACCTGACGGTCTAGGGGCAGGAACAGAGCGATATCGGAATAATCGCGATGTGGAGGCACTTGCTCTTCATAAGCGAACACAATAAAGCGCGTCTCGTAATCGACGAGAACGGCCGCATTGTGATCTTGGTCGAATGAGATCCCGAGTGTAGTTGACGGTGTGGGCGCACTGGCAGCCGCAACCGTCACGCAATTGCAACTCATAGCCGTCGGCGGGGCTGCGTACCGAGCTGCTCCGCCGGACATTTCCCTGCAGTCGTTTGATTGCATCGCTGACGCAGCAGCATTGACCGGCATGACACTGCCCAGAGCCACACACCGCTGATAAGGCACGATAGACCAGACGAAGACCAGAACGCAGAGTAACCTGCGTGCCAATGCCGAGCGTCGTCTAGTTAGAAAGAGAGTCACAAGTCGTCTCTATTTAAGTTGCCGAAGATTTGTTCTTAAAGTCTAGACCAGATATTTATTAACAAGCGCCTTCCTTTTCATCATTACGACAATTTAATTTACTCATCGTGTCCGCACTAACGCGCGTCGAGATATCCAGTCCGGAACTCGATCTTTTGATGTAGTCATACCGCATGAAATCGTATGACGCTCTACACCTTCCTTCGCTCTTCAACGAGTGAAAAATAAGCCGTTGTGCTTACCCAACTCGCCATTCGGATGAGCAGCGTGCGACGGTTGTACTTGAGCGAGCCTATCGAACAGAAGGGCGTGGACAGGTCGTGTGGCTCCGCAGCATAAAAGTTGCCGCAGCGATGCCATCACGCTGCCCGCTGTGGGGTCTCGGAGACCGGAGGGGCCACTCGACCCAGACGAGGTCGTCGCAGCAGCAAAAAAACGGCAGGCACGACGAACATCGATAACAGCGGTGCCGTGATCATGCCACCGACCATCGGCGCCGCAATACGCTGCATGACCTCCGAGCCCGTCCCTGAGCCCGCCATAATCGGCAGTAGGCCCGCGACGATGACGGCGACCGTCATCGCCTTGGGTCGTACACGCAATACTGCGCCTTCACGGATCGCGTCGAGAAGGTCGGACTCACTGCTCTTGCCCTCAGCAAGCCGGGTCTCCCAGGCCTGCTTCAGGTATACCAACATGATCACCCCGAATTCCGCCGCCACACCGGCCAACGCGATGAACCCGACGGCGGTCGCTATCGAGAAGTTGTGTCCTAGCAACCAGAGCAG
>JAYWAC010000137.1:0-5354 GCA_043782755.1 Pseudomonadota bacterium
CGCACGATTCCGCCGAAGAGGGCCTATAGGCTGGTAGCGCCAGAAGCGGTGTTGACCACCATCTACCGCCTCAAGCCCGAGACCCTCGAAGTGGCGCTATCGCCACTGCGTCTGGTCGGCTTGAGCATGGTTTTCGAGGCAGTCGGCACAGTGTTGCAGAACGCGCTGCTCGGCGCCGGCGACACGCGGCGCGTGATGCTGACCACCAATCGCCAATCAGTGGCTGCTGTTGCTGCCCGCCGCCTATCTGGTCGATCCGTCCGCAGGTCTCGGGCTGACCGCGTTGTGGGCCTTGCAGGTCGTCTCACGCATTCTGCAGGCGCTGCTCATCGCCGCTTACTGGCGTGGTCGGCGCTGGGCGAACATCAAGATCTGAACCCTCGCCAGCGTTCGTGAGCCTGCTGTTGCCTTCGGTAAAGACGAACAGTATCGAATTTATATTCGACTAAGCGGAAAACCACCTCCTTCCTATACTGCCGCGAATAGCAATTCGAGCAGGCGGCAACAATGGAAACGATAGGAACATGGTGGATGTGGGCGGCCTTCGTGGCTGTTGTGCTGGTGATGCTGGCGGTCGACCTGTTCATGGTCGGTGGTGGACGCGAGCACCGCGTCAGCGTCAAAGAAGCCGCCACCTGGTCGGTGGTGTGGGTGGTGTTGTCGTTGGTTTTCGCCGGCGCCCTGTGGTGGTATCTCGACGGCGCCATGGGTCGCGAGCTCGCCAACGCCAAGGCGGTTGAATTCGTCACCGGTTATCTCATCGAGAAGTCGCTCGCCATCGACAACGTGTTCGTGTGGCTGATGCTGTTCTCGTTCTTCGCCGTGCCCTTGGAATTGCAGAAGCGCGTGCTGCTATACGGCGTACTGGGCGCTATTGTCATGCGCACCGTGATGATCTTCGCCGGCGTGTGGCTGATCGCGAAGTTCCACTGGATACTTTATGTGTTCGGCGCCTTCCTGCTCGTCACCGGCGTGAAGATGTGGCTGTTCGCCGATGCCACGCCCGATCTCGCGAATAATCCGCTGCTGAAGTGGATGCGCGGCCACATGAAGGTCACCGACCACCTGGAAGGTGAGCGCTTCTTCGTGATGCGTGAAGAAGGCGGCACCCTGGTGCGTTATGCGACACCGATGTTCCTGGTGTTGGTGTTAGTGGAGGCCTCGGATCTGATCTTCGCGGTGGATTCCATCCCGGCCATCTTTGCCATCACCACCGACCCCTTCATCGTGCTGACCTCCAACGTGTTCGCCATTCTCGGTCTGCGCGCGATGTACTTCCTGTTGGCCGATATGGCGAGCCGCTTCTCGCTGCTGAAATACGGCCTGGCGCTGGTCTTGATGTTCATCGGTGTGAAGATGCTGCTGCTCGACATCTACAAGATTCCGGTCTCGGTCTCGCTCGGAGTGGTGGCGCTGATCATCGCTGTGTCGGTGGTAATGTCGCTGCGACGACGCGGCGGCAAGGTGAGCGTCACGCCGCGCTCGGACCACAATTGAATAAGGGGCACGAACATGGAAAAGTAGACGCAGTTTTCGCTATGGTATTTCGCCTTCGCCCTGCTCGGGGTGATGTTCCTCCACAATCTGTGGGTGGGCGTGCGCGACACCGCATCGATTCCCTATAGTGAATTCCAGACCCTCGCCCGCGACGGCAAGATCAGCGAGGTCACCATCTCCAGCGGCCACATCGTCGGTACTCTGACCGCGCCGCGCGATGGCAAGACCCGCTTTGCCACCGCGCGCATCGACCCGACACTAGCCAAGGAACTCGGTCAATATCCACTCAAATTCAGCGGCATGGTCGAGAGCACTTTCCTGCGCGATCTGTTGAGCTGGGTGGTACCGGCGGTGGTGTTCGTCGCGATCTGGGTGTTCGTCATGCAGCGGTATTCGAATCGGATGGGCAATGGCGGCTTCATGAACATCGGCAAGAGCAAGGCCAAGGTGTATGTGGAGACCCATACCCGCATCGACTTCGCCGATGTTGCCGGCGTCGACGAAGCCAAACAGGAGTTACAGGAGATCGTCGGCTTTCTGAAAGATCCGGACCGCTATGGACGGCTCGGTGGTCGCGCGCCCAAGGGCGTATTGTTGGTCGGCCCGCCCGGCACCGGCAAGACTCTGCTGGCGCGCGCCGTGGCGGGAGAAGCGGGCGTGCCGTTCTTCTCCATCTCTGGGTCCGAATTCGTCGAGATGTTCGTCGGGGTCGGCGCGGCGCGGGTACGAGATCTGTTCGAGCAGGCCCGCGCCAAGGGTCTGGTGCTGCTCGGCGCCACCAATCGTCCGGAAGTGCTGGACCCGGCCCTGCTGCGGGCTGGCCGCTTCGATCGACAAGTTTTGCTCGACCGCCCCGACAAGGGCGGTCGCATCGACATCCTGCGTGTACACGCCAAGAAGATTCGGCTCGCCGAGCACGTCGATATCGCGCGCGTCGCGGATCTGACACCGGGCTTCACCGGTGCCGAACTCGCCAATCTATGCAACGAGGCCGCACTCGCCGCCACGCGGCGTAACGCAAGCACGGTGGCACTCGAAGACTTCACCGTCGCCATCGAACGCATCATCGCCGGTCTCGAGCGCAAGAGTCGTGTCCTGTCGCTGCGCGAGCGCGAGTTCGTGGCCCATCACGAAATGGGCCATGCGCTGGTGGCGATGGCGCGCTCGGCTACACCATTCAGCGACCGATCGACGAGCGCTATCTCATGACCCGCGAGGAACTGGAAAACCGTATGGTTGTGCTGCTCGGTGGCCGCGCCGCAGAAGAATTGATCTTCGGTCACTTCTCGACCGGCGCGGCCGACGACTTGATCAAGACCACCGGCATCGCTCAAGCCATCGTCACGCGCTATGGCATGCATGGCGAACTCGGCCACGTCGTCTACGACCAGCAGCGTAGCAACTTCCTGGGGCAGATCGCGCCGTTGTTCGGCGACAAGCCCTATAGCGAACAAACCGCGCGGGAGATCGATTTGGCGGTACGCGAGTTAGTCGCCGCGGCCTATGGGCGCACCCTGGAACTGCTGCGTGCGCGGGAAACGCTGTTACGCAGCGCCGCCGCTGAACTGCTCGCGCGCGAGACCTTGAACGAGAGCGAACTGGAACGCATACGCGCGGCGGCCGCACCGCTGCCGCAGGCGGCGTGATCGCATCGACGCGCATCAAGCTCGCATTGCTGCTGGGGCTCGCCAGCCTCGCGCTGCTGAAGATAGGCGTCCTGCAGATCTGCGCTGCAGGGCGCTGTCGCGTGCTGGCTTTCGATGCGTCAGTATTGACCACTCTGCAGGGTTGGCGTACACCGGCCCTCGACAATTTCTTCGCCCTGGTCACCTGGGCCAGTTCGCTCTATGTGCTGCTGCCCTTGGCCGTGCTGCTGGCCCTCACGGATCGACGTGCCATTGGCTACTACCAGCGCGGGTTTGTGGTACTCGCACTGCTCAGCAACTGGCTCGTCATCCATCTCGCGAAACTGCTGATCGCGCGACCCCGACCAACGCCCTTCGAAGCCCTCATCGCACTGCCTGCCGATGACAGCTTCCCCAGCGCCCATGCCGCCCAGATCAAGGCCTTTGCCTGTGCGTGGTTGTTACGTCCGAGCGTTCGCTCGTCCCTACCCGTGGCGGTACTAATAACGACGACGGTGCTGACAGTGTGCCTGTCGCGACTCTACCTGCAGGTGCACTATCCAAGCGATGTGCTCTACGGCATGGCGGCCTCGGCCCTATGGGTAGTCGCCTTGCGCATGCTGTATACCGATGCGGAGAATGCGCCATGAGAAACAAGTTTCTCGGTACCGGCGACCCCGGCTATCACCCCTTGCGCAAACTGCCCACCATCTTCTCAGGCCTGCGTTACGCGGTGATCTATGATTTATCGGTCACCTATAAGCTCGTGCTCTCGGTGGTCGTGCTGGTCGCGGCATTCATGCTGCGCAGCTCCCTCGACTTCCTGCTGATCTTCTGCGCCACCGCCTTCATGCTGGTCGCGGAAATCTTCAACAGCGCCATCGAAGCGCTGTGCGATTTCGTTGAGACGCGGCATAACGAGAAGATAAAGATGATCAAGGATATTGCCGCAGCGGCGGTCGGCCTCGCCATATTGACCTGGCTCACGGTGTTGGGGGTAGAGGTGGCGGGTATGTTTGGTGTTGAACGACGGAGCGTTTAACGCAGACGTATTGTCGTCGGCGATGACGACCAGCGGCGTGCAGCATGCGCCCGACCGGCCTATCGGTCGGTACCGGACAGGACACAGGCTTCTCGGTCACCAACGCATACCGGCCGTCGGCATTGGTGGTGAAGCGGCCGCGCAGATTCCATTCCGGCGCGCTTGCATCCTGCACGTCGTAAAAGCCATTGGCACCGTAGGGCAGGTCGGGCGAACCCGGCACGAAGGACGGCCCGCGGTCGGCGCCTATCGGCAGCACAGGAATGCGGCGATAACCACCCGTCAGCGCCAGACGCGACGTGTCGCGTGCTCACCTTATCGCCGCGAGATTAAGCCGGTATATTCGATTCAAGTAAGCAACAGGAGTGAATCATGGTCGCTGGGAGTCGCGCCGAATACCGCATCAAGATCGAAAACTATGTGTCCGCCGCCACGCGCGAAGGCACCAAGCTCTATGCCGATATCTATTGCCCCACCGCCGGACGCTTTCCCGTTATCCTGCTGCCTGTGATTTTCTGATCTCCGATGCAGCATCCCAACTACAAGCATCTTTATTACTTCTGGGTTATCGCTCACGAAAAGAGTCTGACGCGCGCGGCGGAACGTCTGCATCTCACGCCCCAGACCTTGTCCGGTCAGCTTGCCAAACTCGAGGACTATGTCGGTTCGCCGCTGTTCGACCGCCGTGGCCGTCGTCTGGCCTTGAGCGAGACCGGACAGTTGGTGCTCGACTACGCCGATTCGATGTTCAACGCTGGCCAGGAACTGGTCGAGATTCTTGACGGACGCCGCCTCGGTCGACTCGGGCGTTTGCGCATCGGTGTCAGTGACGTGGTGCCGAAGCTGCTGACCTACCGCTTCCTGCGGAAGGCGGTAGAAGCCTTCGACGATTACTTCCTGTCGGTGTATGAAGGCAAACACGAAGAACTGATAGCCAGTCTCGCCGCGCATCGTATCGATGTCGTAATCTCCGACCGTGCTTCCGACGAGACCCAGGCGGCCAAGACCTATTCCCATCTGCTCGGCAGCACCGAAGTCAGTATCTTCGCGCGCAACGATCGCGTGCGTAAGTTGACGCGTGGTTTTCCACACATATATGGACCCACCCCCGTTTGCAAGTCGATGCCTATTTGATTTTGCCTTGATCGAGATTGCAGCCATATATCCGGCCTATTGCTGAGCGCATATGC
>JAYWAC010000138.1:0-5341 GCA_043782755.1 Pseudomonadota bacterium
CGACCGCGCGACCGCTCTCGGTGATGAGACCGGTCATGAGGCAATGTTCAACGAACTTGACGCCGAGCTGGCGTGCGCCCTTGGCCAGGGCCTGGGCGACGTCCGCCGGATTGACGCGACCATCGTTGGGGAAGTGAAAGCCCGCCACCAGGTCATCGACATAGGCGAGCGGAAACAGGTCGCGCACCTCGGCCGGCGTGATCTCATGATTCTCGACGCCGAAGGTGCGCGCCATGGCGCAGCCGCGGCGCATTTCCTCGGCCTTGTCGTCGCTCATGGCGAGCTGCACCGAGCCGCAGCGTACGAAACCCGTGGCCTGGCCGGTCTCGGCCTCGAGATCCTGGTAGAGCTTGAGCGAATAAGTCGCGAGCTTGGTCTGCGCCTCGGTATCGCGCAATGTTGTGATGAGGCCGGCGGCGTGCCAGGTGGTGCCGCTGCTGATTTGCTTGCGTTCGAGTACCACCACGTCTTGCCAGCCGAGGCGGGCGAGGTGATAAGCGGTGGAACAGCCAATGACACCGCCGCCGACGATGACGGCGCGGGCGTGGGAAGGCAATGGGGAACTCATGGAAGCCTGCCTATGTGCTGATTCGACGGCGTCGAAATCGCCGCTGTTGGTCTGCCGTTACGTGCGTGCCGCGCGGCCTAGCGTTGATACTATAATCGACGGCCGTTATTCTTCAGAATTCCTGCCGCAAAGCGCGATGTCTACCTACCTCTGGATCATGTTGTCGAGTCTCGGTGGCAGTGTGCTGAGCGCTGGTGCTGCGGGTACCTATCTGCTGCTGCCCGCAAAGACCCGCGATCACACTCTCACCTATCTGATCAGTTTCGCTATCGGCATGTTGCTCGGCGCCGGCTTCCTGCATCTCCTGCCCGAGGCGCTGGAACAGCGCAGCGATGATATCAAGGGTCTGATGGCCACTGCGCTGCTCGCTATCATGGTGTTCTTCGTGCTCGAGAAGGGCCTGGTGTGGCGCCATCATCATCACCAGGAACACGGCGCCAGTGAGGCCTGTCACGAGGCACCCGCCGGTGCCCTGATCCTGGTCGGCGACTCCTTTCACAATTTTCTCGACGGCATCCTGATCACGGCGTCCTACACCGCCGACTTCCGCCTCGGCGTGGTGACTTCATTGGCCATCATCGCCCATGAGATCCCGCAGGAGCTGGGTGATTTCGCCATCCTCCTGCACAGTGGCTACTCACCCAAGCGCGCCTTCGTGTTCAACCTCATGACCTCGCTGACCATGATCGCCGGTGCGACCCTGGCGTGGTTCGCGATGGACTCGGTGCGTGGTCTCATTCCCTACTTCCTGGCCTTCACCTCCGCGAGTTTCATCTATATCGCGGTGTCGGATCTCATGCCGACCTTAAACCGTAAGATAGGTCTGCGCGACACCATCATTCAGGTCGGTCTGATCACGGTCGGCCTGTTGTTGAACTACTTCGTGCACGACTGAAGATCGCTCTGTGCGAATAAATTGGGTGTAGATCTGAAACTGATATATCCAATCAAGCGCTTGGCTCTATCTTGAGCTACTCACTCGCCGAGCTTGCCCTTGTGGGTCAGACTGAAGTCTGGCCCACATAGGGAATAGAGAGGTGGCGTGATAGAGGCGTAGTACTAAGCAGATAGAAAGCCCGCACAGAATCCAAACCTCCCGCTCATTAGGTCATCAGTTTCAGACCTACATCCAATGAATTCGCACCGTCGGAGATGAGCCGAATTCAGCTTGCGTCCTGCGCCCACAAATGTTGAGCCGCATAGGCGCGCCACGGCCGCCAGGCTTCGGCACGCGCCAGCAATTGCGCCGCACTCGGTCGCTGTCCCTGGGCATCGGTCAGCGCTCGCAATAGACCAATGTCACTGGCCGGAAACGCATCGGGTTCACGCAGCACGCGCATGGCGATGTAGTGCGCGGTCCACGGGCCCAAGCCCGGCAGCGCCACCAGTTTGGCGATCGACGCGTCTAGCGTGGCCTCGCGTTCCAGCGTGTCGGGCTGCGATGCGATCCGCGCGGCGAGATCCGCCACTGCCTGCCCACGTCGACGCGGCATGCCGAGACTGGCGACATCGGCGTCAGCCAACGTCGCCGCTGTCGGAAACACGAAACGCAAGTCATCCTCGCCGTCGTCGATAAGCGCCGTGCCCCAACGCGCTGCCAGACGTCCACCCAGATTGCGCGCGGCGGTGACACTGATCTGCTGGCCGAGAATGGCGCGCACCGCTTGTTCGAAACCATCGACGCTGCCCGCCACACGCAGACCGGGGCGGCGCGCGAGCAGAGTACGAAGATGAGGATCGCGCTCGAGATGCGCAGTGAGTGGCGCGAGATCGGCATCGAGATCAAAGGCGCGGCGTATGCGCGGGATCAACTCGGCAAGAGCCTTGTCATCATGGGGCGTGAGCGTGATGGCTAGTGCATCGTCGTCACGCGGTGCAATACACAGACGACCGATATAGTCACCCACGCGCACCGTGCGTCGATAACACTCACCGTCCACCTTCTCGACACCGGGCAAGGCCCGCGCGCGATGGAAGATCAGAAAGAATTCCCAATCGAAGGGCGGTGTATAGGCAAGCCGCGCGCTGGGCTCGGCGCGACGCGGCGCGCATGAAGTCATCCTGCCTTCCGCCTTCAGCGTACGAGTTGCTCAAAGGCGTGACCCGCGCGCAGCACCACATCGTCTTCGCCATGTCGGCCGGTGAACATGATGCCTACCGGCAGGCCGTCGGACATGCCTGCCGGTACGCTCATGGACGGATGACCACTGGCATCGAAGGGGCTGGTGTTGCCGGTCATGTCGAGCGCTGCGCCCATGATCACTTCCGGGCCGGCGTCGGGCGGTGGAATGCGATGGGCCTTCATCGGCGTGGTCGGCATGACGAGAATGTCGTAACGGCTTAGCGCGTCGTCATAGGCCGCGCGCAGGCTGCGCACCAGGTTATGCGCCTTGGCCGAGAAGTAATGACCGTAGCGACGACGCATGGCGAGGCCGAACAGCATCACGGTCTTGACCGTGACCGGATAGTCATCGGCGCGCTCACGACTCGTGCGGCGATAGAACTCGATGGCAGCAAGCGGGAAATGACCGCCCACGTTGGGGCCGCTCGCACCTTGATCGGTGAAGGTTGAGAGCGTGTTGTCCATGATACTGGTGAACATGATGGACGGGCCTTGCGCATGCATCGGTAGCGAAATCTCTTCGACTATCGCGCCCGCTTCACGCAAGCGCAGCGCGGTGCCGCGCACCATCGTATCGACGTCGGCTTGCGCACCCGGCGTGCCGAAACCCTCGCGCACCAGAGCGAAGCGCATGCCCTTGACGCCTTGCGCCAACGCTTGCACATAGGGCTTGGGCGCGCGGCCCGCGAACTGGCGCGGATCGAGCCCGTCGTCATAGCCGGCCAACACTTCCAGTAACAGGGCGCAGTCCGCGCTGCTCGCTGCCATCGGCCCGAGATGATCGACCGACTGCTCGATGGGCGCGGCGCCGGTGTAGGGCACCAGACCATAGGTCGGCTTGATGCCGCAGATACCGGAGAAGGAGGCTGGCATGCGTACCGAACCGCCCTGGTCACTGCCGATGGCGAGATCCGCTTCGCCGGTCAGAATCAAGGCCGCGCAGCCGCTCGACGATCCGCCGGTCATGTAATCGGGATTGCGTGGATTGCGCACGGGGCCGGTAGCCGAGGTATGGCTGCCGCCGGAGAAGCAGAAGTTCTCGCATACCGCCTTGCCGATCACTTCCGCGCCGGCGTCCAGCACACGTGTAACGACGGTCGCGTCTTCATCCGGCACGAAGCCTTCCATCACTTTCGAGCCATTCATCATCGGCAGCCCGGCGACCCCGATGTTGTCTTTGATGATGACGCGCTTGCCGGCCAGCTTGCCGCTGGGCGCGCCCTGGATAGAACACTTCCAGTACCAGGCGTTGTAGGGATTTTCGTCGGCCGCAGGACGATAGCCCACGCCACGCGGATATTTAACTGGCAGCCGTGGCGCATCGAGGCTCGCGATGAGGTTGTAGTCGGCGGTCAGACCGCCCATGAAGGCGGCGTACATGTCGAGTTCGCTGTCCGACAGGGACATTGCGAGGGTGTCGGCACAGGCACGCAATTCAGCGCGCGTGACAGGGGGAACAGCGGGCGACGACGACATGTTTGCTCTCCTATAATGCGCAACGCCTGGGACCCGGGCGTTGCCGCAACATAACGCAATGACCGGTTCTGTCCTAGCGCGCTTTGGGAGCGACGGATTTGTTGGCCTGAATCTCGCAAGCGTTCACTGGCGAACATCAGGACGATGAACAAGGGGAGAGATGCGACCAGGAATTCTGGATATTGAAGCTTCGGGTTTTGGCGACGACGGCTATCCGATAGAAGTGGGGCTGGTGCTGCCTGACGGCCGCAAGTATTGCTCGCTGATCACGCCGCTGCCGGCATGGAGTCATTGGGATGAGCGCGCCGAAAAGCTGCATGGCATCACGCGTACAATGCTCGCCAGTCACGGTCGTTCAGTGCGCGCGGTGGCCGAGGATCTCAATACCCTGGTCGGCGGCGGCACGCTCTATAGCGACGGCTGGGTAGTGGACAGTCCGTGGCTGGTGCAACTCTTTTACGCCGCCGCTCTCACACCGCGTTTTCGTTTGAGTCCGCTGGAGTTGATTCTCGATGAAGCGCAGATGTCCTCATGGCACACGGCCAAGGACACGGTGCTGGCCGATTTCCATGATCATCGCCATCGCGCCAGTTTCGACGCCTTCGTGATTCAAGAGACCTATTGGCGCACGCGTCGCTTGAGCGCGGCGTGAAGCGCGCGCCGCGACGATGCTCAGTGCAGATCGGGTGCGCGCCAGAATTCGCGTCTGTCGACCGAGGGCACGCGCACTTCAAAGCTGCGGCCTTCGCGTTGCACGGTCAGCGGTATCTCACAGCCGGCCGAGCCCTGGGCCCACACCGTGCGGAACAAGGTCGCGAGGCCGTTGACCGGGCGTCCGCCGACTTCAAGGATCACGTCGCCGGTGCGCAACGGCGTTTGCGCCGCCGGCGCGTCGTCATAGACACCGGCCACCCGCAATTGCGAGTCGATTTCCGAGACGAACATGCCTAGCCATGGCCGCGCCGGTTTCAGCGTGCGGCCATAGCTCATGAGGTCCGCCATGATCGGTTCCAACAGATCGACCGGCACACTCATGTTGCCGTCCTGACCGGTCAGCTGCGGCAGCACTTGATCGATGTAGAGCGAGCCGATGCCGCACAGACGGCCATCGGCGCCGAGCAGGGCCGCGCCGCCCCAGCTGGGATGGGGCGGCGCGGTGTAGATCGCTTCGTCCA
>JAYWAC010000139.1:0-36652 GCA_043782755.1 Pseudomonadota bacterium
CTCTCGCGCTTTCTGCGCGACTACCTCTACATCCCGCTCGGCGGCAGTCGCGCCGGACCGTGGCGGACCTACGCCGTCTCACTCGGCACCATGCTGTTGTGTGGCCTGTGGCATGGCGCCGGCTGGACCTTCATTGCCTGGGGCGGGCTGCATGGCGTGGCGGTGTGCTGTAACCGCTGGTGGATGGGGCTCGAAATGCGCAAAGACCGCCCGCTACCGGCGCTGCTCGGCTGGCTGCTGACCATGGTGTTCGTGATCGCCGGCTGGGTGTTGTTCCGCGCCGATGATTTCCATAGTGCCGCGCGCATGCTGGCGGCGATGGCAGGGCAGGGTGGACGCGGTCTCGCCGACCACGACGGCTGGCCGCTGATCGCGCTCGCCGCCGGCCTGGCGCTGCTCGGACCGACTAATCTCAAGCTGTCGCGCATGAACTGGTTCTATCGCCCGGCGTTGGCCGTGCCGCTGGCCGTGGTGCTGCTGGTCACCGTGCTGCGGGTCGGCCAGGGCCGCGGCATCGAGTTCATCTACTTCCAGTTCTGACCGTGAATTGGAGCCGCTATATCCGCGTATTGCTAGCGACCGTCGTCGCTCTCGGTGCGATGGTGTATGGCTTCATCCTGTTGCTCGATCCCTACATGGACGTGCCGTTCTCACCGTCACTTCCACGCGCGCCGGTCTCGACCAATCAGCGCTTTGCCTACCCGGCCCTGGCGCGACTACAGGTTTATGACAGCGCGGTGGTCGGCACTTCGACCATGCGTCTGCTCGACCCGCGCCAACTCGACGCCAAGCTCGGCACGCGTTTCGTGAACCTTGCGATGAATTCCGCCACGCCCTATGAACAGGCGCGCATTCTCGAAGTGTTCCTGCGCCATCATCCGCAGCCGCGCCTGGTGCTGCTCGGCAATGACGGCAGCTGGTGCAATCGTGACCCCGAGCCCGCCAATTACACTTTTCGCGCCTTTCCCGAATGGATGTACGACGACGATCGCTGGAACGATCTTCTGTATCTGTTTAACGATAAGGCGCTTGAAGACGCAGTGCGCATGCTCGAGTTGTTGCGCGGCCGGCGCGAGGCCAAGTACCGGCTCGATGGCTACCGCGACTTCACCCGTCATTTCGGCCGCTACGATCCACACGCCGTGCACAAACGGCTGTACCGTGGTGGTCGCGCACGTGACGCAAGCACCGATACCGAGCCCAGCCTCGGCCACCCGGACTGGCAATATCCCTGGCTGCCACGCCTACACGCCCTGCTCGCCAGCGTGCCGGCCACCACATCCATCGTGCTGATCTACCCGCCGGTGCACCGCCACTATCTCGCAAACATGGGGGCCAACATCGCCGAATGCAAAGGCCGCAGCGCGGCCTTGCTCGCCGACCTGCCCAATCTGCGCACCCTCGACTACATGCGGGTCTCGGCGCTGACCAGCCGTGACGACAACTTCTGGGACGCGGTCCATACCACCGCCGAGGTGGCCCGTCTGATCGAGACCGACGTGGCGGCGGTGACGGACGGTCAGCCACCGCCCTCGGGCTATGCCCAGCTACGCGGCCAAGCATCGCCATGACCGCGATGCCATGACGAGGCGGCCACGACAGGTCGCCCTCATTGCCTGCCCATGGCACAATATCTAGCGGACTGCGCGCTGACGAGCAAGGCCATGGAATATCGAGCACCGTACATCATTAATGACCGCCGCATCCGTTTCGCGATGGTCGGTTGCGGCCGCATCTCCGACCGTCACTTCGATGCCCTGGCTGCGCACCGCGAGCGCGCCGAGCTGGTGGCGGTATGCGATACGGATCCGCTGCTGGCCCAGGCCGCCAGCGCCAAGCATGGTGTGCCTGCTTATTACGCGATCCCCGATCTGCTCGCCCATGCCGAAGCTGATGTGATGGTGTTGTGCACGCCGAGCGGCCTGCACCCGCAGCACGCCATGGAGATCGCTCGCGCGGGTCGCCACGTGGTCACCGAGAAGCCGATGGCGACGCGACTGGCCGATGGCAAACGCATGGTCACCACCTGCGACGAACAGGGCGTGCATTTGTTCGTGGTCAAACAGAATCGCCTCAACCCGACCCTGCAGCGCTTGAAGCGCGCCTTCGTCACGCGTCGTTTCGGCCGCATCTATATGGTCAACGTCAACGTCTTCTGGACCCGTCCGCAGGATTACTACGATCAGGCGCCCTGGCGCGGCACTTGGGAATTCGACGGCGGCGCGTTCATGAATCAGGCCAGCCACTATGTCGATCTGCTCGACTGGTTGGTCGGGCCGATAGAGAGCGTGCACGCCTACACTGCGACGCTTGAGCGCAACATCGAAGTCGAAGACACCGGTGTGGCCAATATCAAGTGGCGCTCTGGCGCGCTCGGTTCAGTTAACGTCACCATGCTGACTTATCCGCGCAACCTCGAAGGCTCGATCACGGTGCTGGGCGAAAAGGGTACGGCGGTAGTGGGCGGCGTGGCGGTCAATGAGATCAAGCACTGGGAATTCGCCGAGCCTGAAGACGACGACGCGCAGGTCACCGACGCCAACTACAGCCCGACCTCGGTCTATGGCGTCGGTCATCCGGTCTATTACAACAATGTCATTAGCGTTGTGCGCGGCGAAGCCAAGGCCGAGACCGACGGTCGTGAAGGCCTGCGCTCACTCGAAACCCTGATCGCCATCTATACCTCGGCGCGCGATGGCCGCCGCGTGTCCTTGCCGCTGGAATACTGAACCGCGCGATGAGCGACTATTCGGTTCACGCCACCGCTATCGTCGACGACGGCGCCGAGATCGGTGCCGGCACGAGTATCTGGCACTGGGTCCACGTCAGCGCGGGTGCGCGTATCGGCCGCGCTTGTTCGCTGGGTCAGAATGTCTACGTCGGCAACCGTGTGGTCATTGGCGACCGCTGCAAGATTCAGAACAACGTCTCGGTCTATGACAACGTCACCCTTGAGACCGATGTGTTCTGCGGGCCGAGCATGGTGTTCACCAATGTCTACAATCCGCGCGCAGAAATTTCTCGCAAGGATGAATATCGCGACACCCTGGTGCGACGCGGCGCCACGCTCGGCGCCAACTGCACCATCGTGTGCGGCGTGACCGTCGGCGAATATGCCTTCATCGCCGCCGGTGCGGTGGTGCGCGAAAACGTGCCGGATTTCGCCCTGATGGGCGGTGTGCCGGGCAAGTTGCTGGGCTGGATGAGTCGCTTTGGCGAACGCCTGGCCTTGCCCTTGAGTGGCGATGGCGAATGCGTCTGTCCCCACAGCGGCGAGCGTTACGTGCTCGAGCAGGGGCGGGTGCGTCTGGTCGGCGCGACTTAAATCTCCCGTATCTCTCTAGTCAGCCGGTCGCCCGCAGCGCACGCGACCGATGGAGCAGTGATGGAATTCATCGATCTCAAATCTCAATATCAGCACTTGAAGGGCGCCATCGACGCGCGCATTCAGCGCGTGCTCGATCACGGTCGCTACATCATGGGCCCGGAAGTGGCCGAACTCGAACAGCGTCTCGCCGACTACGTCGGGGTCGAACACTGCATCGGTGTCGCCAACGGCAGCGATGCGCTCATGATCGCGATGATGGCTCTCGGCATCGGTCGCGATGACGAAGTCATCACCTCGCCTTTCACCTTCATCGCCACCGCCGAGATGATCGCGTTGCTCGGCGCCAAGCCGGTGTTCGTCGACATTGACCCGCGCACCTACAATCTCGACCCGAATAAGATTGCAGCGGCCATCACGCCGCGTACGCGCGCCATCATGCCGGTCAGCCTCTACGGCCAGTGCGCGGCGATGGATGAGATCAATGCGCTCGCCGCCGCGCATAAGCTGGCCGTGATCGAGGACGCTGCGCAGAGTTTCGGCGCGACCTATAAGGGCCGTCGTTCGTGTGGCCTGTCTGTCATTGGCAGCACCAGTTTCTTTCCGTCCAAGCCACTAGGCTGCTATGGCGACGGCGGCGCGCTGTTCACGACCGACGCGACGCTCGCCAAGCGTATGCGTGAAATTCGCGTGCATGGTCAGGACCGTCGTTATCATCACCCGCTGCTCGGCGTGAACGGTCGTCTCGATACCCTGCAGGCCGCCATCCTGCTCGCCAAGTTTGATAGCTTTGCGGCCGAAGTGGCGGCGCGCGAGCGCTTGGGCGCGGCTTACTCGGCGCGCTTCCAGGCCGCCGGTCCACATTTCACCCCACCCTATATCGAGCCGCATAACACTTGCGTCTATGCGCAGTACACCGTGCAGGTCGATAAGCGCGACGCGGTCATCGACAAGCTTACTGCGGCCGGCATTCCGACCGCCGTGCACTATCCGGTGCCCCTGCATCTGCAGCCGGTGTTCGCTGACATGGGCTTGGGTCAGCGTGGGAGTTTTCCTATCGCCGAACGCGCCGCCGAGCGCGTGCTCAGCCTGCCCATGCATCCGTTTTTGAGTGACGCCGATCTCGACCGTGTCGTGGCGGCAACCGTGGCGGCGGTGGACGCCGTCTAGAACCACGCAAGCAAGGAGCTTCGCGATGAAAGATAACGCCAACCCCCAGCCCTTCCTGGTGTTCGGTGCGCCGCGCATCGAACAAGCAGAGATCGACGAAGTCACCGCTGTGCTGCATTCCGGCTGGCTCGGTACCGGACCGCGGGTGGCGCAATTCGAGAGCGATTTCGCGCGCTACAAAGGGGTCAGTCGCGAGCACGTCGCGGCGGTCAATTCCTGTACTGCGGCCTTGCACTTGAGCCTGGTCGCGGCCGGCGTCGGACCGGGCGACGAAGTCATTACCACGCCGCTGACGTTCTGCGCGACCGTCAATTCGATTATCCACGCCGGCGCGACGCCGGTGCTGGCCGATATCGACGTCGACAGCATGAACATCTCGCCGCGCGAGATCGAACGTCGCATCACACCGCGCACGCGCGCCATCGTGCCGGTACATTTCGCCGGACGTCCCTGTGCGATGGACGAAATCATGGTGCTGGCGCGCAGCCACGGCATCACGGTGATCGAGGATTGCGCCCATGCCATCGAGGCCGAATATAAAGGCCGGCCTATCGGTACCATCGGCGATTTTGGCTGTTTCAGTTTCTACGTCACCAAGAACATCGTCACGGGCGAAGGCGGCATGACCTTGTGCGCAGATCAAGACACCGCCGCGCGCGTGCGGCGCTTGGCCTTGCACGGTATGTCTAAGGACGCCTGGAAGCGTTTCGATAGCACGGGCTATCAGCACTACGAAGTGGTCGAGGCCGGTTTCAAGTACAACATGATGGATCTGCAGGCCGCCATTGGCCTGCATCAGCTGGGCCGCATCGAGCCCTACTGGCTGCGGCGTCGTGACATCTGGAAGCAGTACCAGGAAGCGTTTCGTGATCTGCCGCTAGGCCTTCCCGACGAACCCGAGGCTGACACTCGACATGCGCTGCATCTATATACATTGCGCGTCGATCAGCGACGCTGCGGTGTCGAGCGCGATGCCTTCCTGAACGCCATGACCGCACTTAAGATTGGCGTCGGCGTGCACTATCGCAGTCTGACCAGCTACGCCTTCTATCGTGATCGTTTTGCTTGGCGCAGCGAGGATTGCCCCAACGCCACGCTGGTCGGTGACGAGACGCTCAGCATTCCCCTATCGGCGAAACTCGATGAGGGTGAGATCGCGCGGATCATAGACGCGGTGCGCTCTATCGTCTCTTAGCTACCAGGCGCCGCCCTCAGCGCTTGACGTAGCGCATATAACGCGGCGCCTCGTGGCCACAGTTGAACAGCAGATCGAGAATACTGACGTTGTGGGCGAAATCGCCCCATAGCTGTGGGTAGGGTAGATAGCCCAGATAGTCGAACCAAGTCAGCTTGAGTCCGCGCTCGATAAACTTATGCTCTTCGATGTAATCCCTGGCCAGCGGCCCGGATAGGTATTCACCGCCGCCGGCTTGCACACATAAATCGGCAAGGCGCTCGCTCATGCCGTCGATCAGCACGTAATCGGATGAGCTGGTGAGCCGTGTGGTGATGCCGAGATAGGCGCACACCGCTTCGATCAAACGGCGATTGAGCGGTGAGAGGTGGGTGTATTGCTCGCCGAGGTAGAGCGGTTCCAGCCAGCTCGCGATTTCTTCGAAGTAAGGCGCGCGGCGATAGTGCTGTTCGAGGTTGCGCCAGTGATCGCTGGCCCAGCGTGGCTCGTTGATCTCGGTCTCGTTGATCTTCTGGTAGTACTTGCCTTTCACGCTCACCGGCACGGTCAGCCATTGCAGGCCCTGCGGTGTCTTGATCATGTTGCGATTGCGCCAGTCACGCCGCGTGTATTGAAAATCGTCGAGCAAGATGAACTCATCGACTGCGGCGATCATGTCGAAATAGCCCTTCCACGGAATGTAGTTGGACTGGACCATGGCGACTTTCTTCATGAGGAGGATGCTCGGTACGTCAGGCAGGCGGCGGTCGCGGCCTGTGCGCTTCTCAGGGGTTTAAGGATCTGTTGTTGATTGACTGTGCGCCGCCCGCTCGCACCGGGTGCGGTATCGAAGCCCCCGACAAGTTCAAAATCGCGGGACAGGCTTGCGCCGAAGCTGTCGAGTACAGCAGTTGGTAGCGCGCGCTTGCTGGCGGGCTCGACCACCAGCCAGGCGCGCGCGAGATCGGCACAGGCGGCGCGCCTGAACATCCGCTCGGCAAGGGTTGCGCTACCGGCAAGGCCGCCGATGCTCCAGGCCTGCCCGACGTTGCGCGCGCCGACGGCGAACAACAGGCCTGGCGACTGGCCGCTCAAGTCGATCATCGGCGTGCCGGCGGCGAAGCGTCCGTCATCGAGCACGCTGCGTGCGGCGCCGAGATAGGCGGCGAAGTCTTTGGAGATGCGCAACATCGCACCCTGCGGACCGATAGCCACCGCCTCGGTCTGTTGCGCGAGCGGTGCTGGTTGGCGATAGGGTGTGCGCATGCCGGCCGAGAGCTGCAAGGCAGCGAGCAGCTGAATACCGATAGCGAGTGCGCACAGTGCGGCGACTCGCTGGCGCCGCTCCGGCAACGCCGCCAGCAGGCCGAGACCGGCAAGAATGGTGAACAGCGCGGCTTGTTCCAGATGCGGCCAGATATTGTTGGCGGTGCCGAAGGCGTAGGCATAGGGCAGTAGCAGCAAACACAAGACGTTGGCCCAAGACGCGCGTGGTAGTTGGCGCAAGCGCCCCCATCCCGCCGCAAGCAGCAGCGCGGCGAGCGGCGCCGCGAACAAGAGCATGCCGCCTCGTAGTCCTACCACGGGCAGACCTGGCAGCCAGTCGAGCATCACGCCACCGCTCGCCACCGCGAGTGTCATCGCCACCGCGGCACCGCTACTGGCGACGGCAGGTCTTGAGCTGGCTAGCGATCGTGCCATCCCCAACATCACAGCCAGTGCTGCGAGCAGTCGCATGATCTCTTGCTGGCTAGCATGCAGGGTGTTGAGTTTAAGCAGGCGGTCGACGCTGTAGCGACTGTCTAAGCTACGCGCGACATCGAGCCCATCGAACAGGCGCGCTTGAAAGACGCTCAGTGAACCATCGATAGCGAAAGCGCAAGCGATCACGCCGAGGGCCGCACTCGCGATAGCCAGCGCCACCAGGGGCGTGCGCCATTTACCGCTGGCCACCAGGTACAACAAGCTGCAAACCGCCAGCGCGGCGGCCGAAGGCGGTTTGGCCATGAAGGTCAGCGTGCCACCCAAGCCGAGCAGCAGCCAGCCACAACAACTGGCGACAGAACGCTGTTGCTGGGCGAGCAACAGGCCGATGCTTGCCACCAGCAAGCTTTGCAGACACAGACTGTTGTAGCCCGGCGTCGCTAACCACAGGCCGTTGAATACCAGGCTGGTGGTGGCGGTCGTGGCGAGTGTTACCGCCAGCAGCAGGTGTGAAAAGCGAGCACGTTCAGCGCGGATCACGTGGCGGCCGAGGAAGGTGAAACACAGCGCGGTGGCAAGCGCAAAAGTCAGCAGCACATTGACTCGTCTCAGCGCGGCGATGTCGCCATCCAGCCAAACGTATAAGGGGTGGTAGATGAAGCCGAACTGGGTGACCGAGAGCGAATACTCGAAGGGATGCGCAATCCAGACCAGATAAAAACTTTCGTCGGTGAAATCGAAGCCGTGGGCGCAAGCCTTGAGCAGCATCACCACGCACACCAACGAGGCCGCTGCCGCGAATATCAGCGGCAGTGGCGCGCGCTGGGCGAATACGTCATGTGTGTCGTCATTGATGGACATGGCGGCGGGGTCAGTGGCTGGTGGCGCGGGCGGGCGCATTATAGAGCGCCTTGCGATCCATCGCGTGGCATTAAGCGATGTCACGACGCTTGGCGCTGAGCGCGCCATAACATGCCAGCAGCTGGCCAGCTTCGTGATCGAAGGAATATTCATTGCGCAGGCGTGCGCGTTGCGCGATATCCACGTAGCGCGCACGCTGGGCATAGACTTCGCGTAGCGCGGCCGTCAGGGCCGCAACATCGCCGTTGGCGAACACCAGGCCGAGATCATGCGCAAGAACGAAGTCGCGCATGTCTTGCAGATCGGAGGTCACCAGCGGCAGATCGGCGAATAGCGCCTCGAATAATTTATTCGGCAACGAATAGCGATAGCTCAGGCAGGCATCGGGCGCCGCGATCACGGCCACATCGCCGCTCGCGATGAAGTTGATCAATTCCTCGGGCGGCACCGGCGGCAGATGGTGCACGCGCGAGGCGACATCGAGTTCCCTGGCCAGGGCGGCGAGCGCGGCGGCGGTGCTGGGCTCGGCGCGCCCGACCATGGCGAGATGAAAGCCGGGCAGGGCAGGCAGGGCGCGCACTATCAGTTCCAGCCCGCGATTGAGCGTAACCAGACCGGTGTAGACCAGCAGCGGCACAGGCTCGGCCAGCCCCAGCGTGTCGCGTAGTCCGCGCGGCGCGGGCCGCAACTTCGACAGCCACGGCGTATTGCGCAACAGGCCAACGCGCGGCAGCGCGTAGATCTGTTCCAGCGCGCGCGCCACGCCGGGCGAAACCGTGAACACTGCGTCGGCGTCGGCGATATAGCGTTGTTCATAGGCGATGCGCCGCGCATTGGACGCCGCGCACCAGTCGAGATTGCGATGGGGCTCGAGTTCGTGGGAGTCGTAGAACAAGCGTGCGTCGCGCAGTCGGGCCGCGAGCGCACAACTTTCCAGCATCCACAACTCATGGGCGTGATAGATGTCAGCCTCGAGGGCTAGCAGCGCTGGCACGTAGGCATGGGCATAACGCGCGAATAACAGCCGCACGCTGAGCGGCGAAGTGGCCGGGTGAAAGTTACGCAGACGCTGTCGCAGCCATTCCCTCAAGGGATGGCGAGTGATGCTTGGTGACGGAGCGTTAGCCGTGTGGGCCTTAGTGACGCCGACATCGGATGTGTCGGTGACGGCGATGGCGGGTGGCTTGCGTAAGCGGTTCCACCACAGCGTGCCAGCGGGGATAAGGTCTGGTAGCAGGGCCAGCCGACTGCTCGGCAGGCTGACGCGAACATAACGCACGCCATGGCGGGTTTCATGCGCCGGCAGGCCGGCGCTATGCAGTCCCACCACGATAACTTCGTAGCCGGCGCCGGCCAGCACCTCGGCGCTTTTCACCACGCGATAGTCGTTGCTGCCAGCGTTGTTGACCGCCATCACCACGCGCGTCACGGCGTGTTACTCCGAGCGCGAGCGGTCGAGTATGTACGCAGACTGGGATTGCGGATGTCCAGGATGGCGGTCGCCCTTGCTAGTCCGCGCGCATTGTACGCGCACGACAGGCATCTGCGGTTCCAGAGCCACCGCCGCCCGTGCCACAATAGCCGCCCATGCCTGCATCAGAGCCGCAATGACTCCATTGCGCGTAAGCCCGAGCCACACGTCCGCGTTGAGTCGCCGTGATTCCGCGTGGGCGCTTGCCAGAGCGTGGCGTGTGGTGCGATGAGCGGCATAACGCACTGGTGGCGCCAGCGCACTAGCGCCTTCGCCGTGCAATGGGCGCGGGTGTGCACCTATCGTACGGCGGTCGCGTTGGTGCTCGGCGAATGCCTGCGCCATTTCAAATATCCCATCGCGCTAGCGGTGGTGCTAGGCGTGATCGGCCTTGGTGCGCAGGTCGGTGCGCTGGGTTTGATCCTGTATGTCGTGCGTCATTTCGAACAGGATCAGCCGACCGAATTTCACACGCCCTTGTTCGACTTCGCGCTTTCCGCCAATGAGTTCACAGTGTTCGTCGCGCTGATCTCGACCCTCTTGCTGCTTGCCACCTACGTGCAGTACCGCGCGCAGCACGACATGTTCCGTACCATGCGCAATTACGAGGAGTACGTGTGCCGGCGTGTGTTCGAGATTGCCGCGCGCCTGCCGGTGCCAGGTATGAAGGCGATCAATGACGCCGCTGAGAAGGCGCGCCTTGCACGCCTGCTGACAACCCTGCCGCGCTATAGCGCGGGCTTCGTTAAACGCATCGTCGGTGCTTTCGTGCCGGCCGTGCAGACCGTGATCTCGCTGTTCGCGCTACTCAAGCTCGATATTGTGACCACGCTCGGCGTGCTGGTGATCTTGGCGGTATCGGCGTTCGCGCTGTACTGGGTCAACGCGCATGCCATCAAGCTTTCCCACGAGCAGGAGACGGTGGCGGGCGCACTGGCGCTGGAACGTAATGAATTATTGAAGACGCTCTATCAGGAGCCCGGCAAGACGCCGGTCAGCTTCGGCGAGCATCTGCGCAGCGCGGCCTATGGACGCGCCGGTAAGAACTACTACGACAGTCTGCTGGTGATTGACCAGAGTCGTCTGGTGGCGGGACTCGCGGCGGCCGTCGTGTTGGGCATGGTGCTCGCCATCAAGGGCCGTGAGGTCTTGTTCAGCGGCGTGTCGATCGCGCAGTTCCTGGCCTATGTCATGGCGCTGCACTATTTTTCGTCCGGTTGTCGCAATATCGCCGGCATATTCACCGCGCTGAATCGTTTCTATCCCGCCATCAGTCGTCACGCGCAGTTGTTGCTGGCCGAGGTGCCGCCGCGCGAGGCACGCGCGGTGAGCAGCATGCAGGTGACGGTGCACGATCTGGCGAGCGAGGTCGAGCAGCGTTTAAGTTGGCGCGCCGGGCAGAGGATCGGCCTGTTGACGCAGCGTGCGGCCTCGCGCGAACAATTGCTGCCCCTCATGAACGGACTGCACGTGCCCGGAAATGCGGCGCGCGTCGGCTTTGTCGATTATCGTCTGGTCGAATTGCTGCCCGATGCCGGCAAGACCGCGACGACAGGTACGACTGTTACGACCATCGCGCAGGCGCAGGCGCAAGTGGTAGTGGTGCCCGCCATGGCCGAACTCCATGAGCCCGACGCGTTGCTGATCCACTGTGGCCCGCTCGCGAGCTTTACGCCGGGTGCATTGGCGTGCTTGGACGAGGTCTTGTTCGTCAATGCCGATGGCCGCTTGACGCGTGTTGAACGTGACTGGGCTGAGCACAATCGCGAAGCACTCGCCGCGCTACTCGCCGCCGCCAAGGCCGCCGTCGCCAAGGCGCTGGCGACACGTCCGGCCGCCGCCTTGGCGCTCGATGAGGATCTGGAATGATGGCGTCGCGCCGCGCGTGCAAGGACGCGCATGAGTGATGCCCTTGAGGTGGTGATGCTGGTCGGCAACAGCTGTGTCAACGATACCCGTGTGCTGAAGGAAGCGCAGTCTTTGTTGCTGGCCGGCCACCGCGTCAGCGTGTTGTGTGATGACGACCACGGCCGTCTGGGCGATGCGCTGCAGGACGGTGTGCCCTTGCGTCGCATCGATATGTCGCTGCTCGCATCACTGCCGCGCTGGGCGCAGGCGCTGATCACGCGTTGGCGCGGACCACGCGTGGCAGTCACCCCGATGGCCAGCGCGCCATCGGCGGCGCATGCCGCGACACGCGGCGCGTGTTGGATGGACTATGGTCCGCTGCGCCTCGCGCTGAAACTGCTGCGCCATCGCGCAATCAAACGCGCCGTACTCACGGCCTGCGCCGGACAGCGTGCGCAGGTGATACATGCCCACGATCTCGAAACTCTGCCGGCCGGTGCGGTGCTGGCGCGACGCCTGGGTGCGCGTCTGGTCTATGACGCGCATGAACTCGAACGCCACCGTGTTGGCCTCTCGGCGATCGAGAGCCGCGTGCTGGGCTGGGTGGAATCACATTTCATCCCTCGCGCAGCGCGCGTCATCACGGTCTGCGACAGCATCGCCGCGCATCTTGCCCGCGAATACGCTATCCAGTTGCCGGTGGTCGTGATGAACAGTCCCAATCTCGCCGCACAGCGCGCTGCGGCCCAGGGCTTGCGCGCGTTATTGGCCTTGCCGGCGAACGCGCCCTTGGCGGTTTATATCGGCCGCCTTGCGCCCCTGCGTGGTGTCGAACAGGTCTTGCCAGTGCTGGTTTCGTGGCCGCAATTGCATCTCGCCTGTGTCGGCGGGCGTGACGCCGCTTTTGCCGCGATCTTGATCCAGCGCGCGCGTGAACTCGATGTGGCGGCACGTCTGCATCTGGTCGATGCCGTGCCGCCCTTTGAAGTAGTGGATTTCATCCGCTCGGCGGATCTGGCGGTGGTACTGATCCAGGATGCTTCACTCAGTTATCGCTACGCGCTGCCAAACAAACTCTTCGAAGCGACCTTCGCCAGCGTGCCGGTCTGCGCGTCCGATTTGCCTGAGCAACGCCGCTTCATCGAGCAGGCCGGCAATGGTGTGCTGGTGAGCGGCAATGACAGCGACGCCATCGCCCACGGTATGCGCGATGTCTATCGGCGCCGTGAACAATTGCGACCCGATGGCGCGCGTCTCGCGCAACTCACCGCGCTCTACGAATGGCAGGCCCAGAGTCGTAAGCTCTTGGCGCTCTATGAGGCGCTGCGATGAGCGAGGCCCAAGAGATCGGCACAAAGCACGTGTTGATGAGCAACCTCGTCGACTTCGCGCGCGGTGAAGGCGACGCTGGTCACCAGTCCGCACTGCTTACCAATTTCAGCAGCATGGGTGCGCAGGTGCGCATGTTGACGCCCGGGCGTGCAGGCGCGGCGGCAGCGGTGGCGTGCTTCGGCGCGCAGGCCGTGGTGACGCCGTCGACCACCCGTTTCGGCCTGCCCGGCAGCTTGGACGCGCTGTGGCAGTTGCCAGTGATCGTCTACGCACGACTGGTGTGGGGCATGCGAACTTTGTACGTGCGGGTCACGCTGTTGTGCGTGCTACAGGTCTGGCTCGCGCGTGCGCTCGGTATGCGCGTGGTAGTTGAACACAACGGCTGGACGGCGAGTGAGCGACGCGTGCGTGGCGGCGGTGCTTTTATGATTGCGCTTGAGCGTTGGACACAGCTGGCTGCTGCCCGTTATGCCCACCGTTCGCGTTGCGTGACCGAGGGACTCGCGCGACTGTTGGCGGAAGGCGGCATCGCACGCGAAAAACTCTTCGTCATCGGCAATGGCGCCGATCTCGAAAAATTCAAAGTGCTGCCCGCGACGCTCAGAACCGACGGCCGCTTGCGGCTCGGCTTTATCGGTCTGTTGAATCCCTGGCAGGGCGTGGCCACGGCGCTGGCCGCGTTCGGCGCAGTCCAGCACGAACTCGACCTCGAGTTGTGGATCGCAGGTGACGGCCCCTTGGCCGAGGAGTTGCGAGCGCATGCCCACGCACTCGGTCTCGATGCACGCGTGACCTTCCTCGGCAAGGTGCCGGCGGCCGAGGCACCCACTGTCATCAATCAATTCGATATCGCGCTCGCGCCCTATACCCTGGGTCGTAACGCCGAGATCGGATCCTCGGCTATCAAGCTGCGCGACTATGCCGGCTGTGGCAAGGCGGTGATCGCGGCGCGTCTGCCGGGCATCGTCGAACTCGAAGCGGAAGGTTGGTTATTCACTCACACTCCCGACGACGCGGCTGATCTGGCCAAGGTGATGCGGCGTGTCGCCGCACTCGGTCGCGAAGAGTTGCAGCGTATCGGCCAGCGTGCGCGGTGTTATGCCGAAGGGCATTTCGATTGGCGACAGATCGCGCGCTGGGTGATGGCCGAATGTTGATGACCGCGACACCGCTAGGCGCCACGCGTGAGCCTGAGGTGGCGCGATGAGTATACGCATCGCCCACGTCATCACCGGCCTCGGTGGTGGTGGTGCGGAGTTCATGCTGGCGCGCCTGTGCGCCGCCTTGCCGCGCGCGTCCTATCAACTGCAAGTTTTTTCCCTGACCAATGGCGGGCCGGTGGCGGCGCAATTGCGCGCGTCTGCTATTCCCGTGTTTGAACTGGGGCTGCGTGGCGCAGGCGATCTGCCGCGCGGCATCTACGCCTTGCGCCGCGCCTTGCGCGATTTCGCACCAGACCTGGTACAGACCTGGTTATGCCATGCCGATTTGCTAGGTGGCCTGCTGGCGCGCTTTTCCTTGCAGGTGCCAGTGATCTGGGGCGTGCATCAGGCCGAGTACGACGCGAATACGACGCCGGCCACCACCCGTGCCGTGTTACGTGTTTGTGCATGGCTGGCGAACACGATTCCGACGCGGGTGGTGAGTTGCTCGGCGGCAGGACGTCGCGCGCGTATCGCGGCCGGCTTTCCCGCCGACTTGTTCGAGATCATTACCAATGGCGTCGATCTGCAACGCTTTCAACCCGACCGCGACGCGCGCCAACGTCTGCGCAGCGAACTCAAGCTCGCGCCAACGACCTTGCTGGTCGGCATGCCGGCGCGCTGGCATATCGACAAGGATCACGCCGTGCTGTGCGCCGCCGCTGCGCGTGTGTTGGAGGTCTGCCCTGACACCTGTTTCGTATTGTGTGGCGCCGACGTCGAGGCCGACAACCAGGCGCTAGCGCAATTGATCGCAGACACCGGTAGCCCTGCGGCATTTCGCTTGCTTGGTTTTCGCGAAGACATGCCGGCGCTACTGGCGGCACTCGATATCGGTGTGTTGTCCTCGCGTACCGAAGCCTTTCCCAATGTCATTGTCGAGGTCATGGCTTGTGCCGTGCCCTGCGTCGCAACGGATGTCGGCGATGTGGCGGCGATCATCGCTGACACTGGCGCCGTGGTGCCGCCGCGCGACGCGTCGGCCTTGGCGGCGGCCTTGATCGATCTACTGCAGGCCGCGCCAACGCAGCGCACGACACTCGGCCAGCGCGCACGGCAACGGGCCGTTGCGCAATTTGGTCTTGACGCCACGGTGGCGCGCTACGAAGCGCTCTATCGCGAGGTGTTAAAGGACGTTTCGCGATGTGCGGCATCTTAGGTCTGCTGGCGGCCGCAGGGCCGGGCGTCGATGGCACGCTCGCCACGCGCGCGCTGGATACACTGGCCCATCGCGGTCCCGATGCACGCGGCGAATGGCGTGATGATCAGGCTGGTGTGTGGCTCGGTCATCGACGCCTGGCGGTCATCGATATCACACAAGGTGGCGCGCAGCCCATGCATTCCCGCGATGGCCGCTATGTGCTGAGTTTCAACGGCGAGATCTACAACTTCATCAGCCTGCGCGAGCAACTGCTGCGTGATGGCGCCGTCTTGCGCGGCCACTCCGACACCGAAGTGCTGCTTGAAACCATTGCGCGTGATGGTCTGGCGGCGACGCTGCCGCGCCTGAACGGCATGTTTGCGCTGGCCTTGTGGGACAGACAAACCCAGACCCTGCAGCTCGCGCGCGACCGCTTTGGTGAGAAGCCTTTGTACTATGGCGTGCTCGATGGCACGCTGGTTTTTGCTTCCGAGTTGAAGGCCTTGCTGGCCTTGCGTGGCCGCACACCGACCTTGGATCGCAAGGTCTTGGCGAATTATTTCCGGCGCAACTATGTGCCGGAGCCGGCCTGCATTTTCGCCGGTCTGGCCAAGCTGCCGGCCGCTCATGTTGTGCGTATCACACGCGCCACATTGTCATCCTTGCCGCCGGCCGAGGCCTACTGGTCCTTGACTGCGGAAGTCGGTGACGCCCTGGCGACAGCGCCTGCGATGAGCGACAACGAAGCGGTAAACGCGGTACACGACAGCCTCGCGCGCGCGGTCGAGATGCGGATGGTGGCCGACGTGCCGTTAGGCGCATTGTTGTCGGGAGGCATCGACTCATCCTTGTTGGTAGCTCTCATGCAGCGTGCCTCCCGTCAACCGGTGCGCACCTTCAGCATCGGCTTTGCCGAGCAGGGTTATGACGAGGCGCCGCACGCGCGTGCCGTCGCTCAACATCTCGGCACCCTGCACACCGAGCAGCGGATAAGCAGCGCTGAGGCGCAAGCAGTGATCCCGCAGCTGGCCGAAATCTATGACGAACCGTTTGCCGATTCCTCGCAGATCGCGAGCGTGTTGGTTGCGGTCTTGGCGCGTCGCTCGGTGACGACCGCCATCACCGGCGACGGCGGTGATGAGATGTTCGGTGGCTACCTGCGTTACGGTCTCGCGCTGACCTTATGGCGACGCCTGCGCGCATTGCCGCCACCGCTACGCGCGGCGCTGATCAAGAGCATCGTCAGCGTCGCGCCCGGTGTTTGGGATCGTCTGCTGCTTGGGCTATCTCCGGTATTGCCCGCACGCTTGCGCTTCAGCGCGCCGGGCGATCGCCTGCACAAGTTGGCACGACTCGCTGGCGCCTCGGATCGCGCCGCCATGCATGCCGCCGCCGCTGAACTTGGCCACGGCGAGGGACTGGTGTTGGGCGGCAGCGACAGTGCCCGCGCAAGGCAGACCGAGATGCCGGCCGGACTCGATGACGCCGGCGCGATGATGCTGGCCGACGCGCTCGACTATCTGCCCGGCGACATTCTGACCAAGGTCGATCGCGCGGCGATGGCGGCCAGTCTTGAAACTCGTGTGCCGTTTCTCGACAACGACGTTGTCGCTTTGGCCTGGCGTCTGCCGCCGACCATGAAGCTGCGCGGCGGCGTATCGAAATGGGTGCTGCGCGAAGTGCTGTCCCGCTATGTGCCACCCAAGCTGACCGAGCGTGCCAAGGCCGGCTTCGCGGTGCCGCTGGATGTCTGGTTGCGCGGCCCCTTGCGCAACTGGGCGGGCGACATGTTGAGCGAACAGCGTGTGCGGCGCGCAGCCTTGTTCGATCACGCGCTGGTCACACGCCTGTGGACCGAGCATCAGTCGGGGCGGCGCAATCATCAGCACGTGTTGTGGGCATTGTTGATGTTCGAGTCGTGGCGCGAACGCTGGAGAATCTCGGCGTGAACAAGCGCGCTGGTCGGCAACCCTGTCTTTTGTTGGTGGTGACGGAAGATTGGTATTTCATGTCTCATCGTCTCGGGCTTGCGCGACGTGCGCGCGATGCCGGCTGGCGCGTGGTGATCGCGGCGCGCGAAAGCGATCGCGCCGAGACTATTCGCGGTGAAGGTTTGGAATTTATCGCACTGCCTTTCGAGCGCGCCTTGACCTATCCGTGGCGCGATCTGCGTCTGCTATGGGCCTTGCGCGGCGTGATGCGCGCGCTTGTGCCGGACCTCGTGCACTTGGTGTCCTTGAAGCCGATTCTGTTGGGTGGCCTGGCCTTGCGCCTGCTGCCGACGCCATGCCCGGCCTTACTGGCTTTTACCGGACTCGGCTATATTTTTTCCTCGCGCGCCGGACTCGCACGCCTATTGAAACCGTTGGTCGTGGGTCTGCTCGCGCTGGTCGCGCGCGACAAGAATGCCTGGGTGCTGGCGCAGAACAAGGATGATTTGGCCTTGCTGCGCGCCCACGGCATTGCCGCTGCGACACGCGCCAGCATCATTGCCGGCGCGGGACTCGATCTCGATGAATTCCCCGTCACGCCCTTGCCTTCGCGGCAAGGCGCGTTGGTGATTCTGCCGGCGCGGCTATTACGCGATAAAGGTGTGTACGAATTCGTGGCCGCCGCCGCGCGCGTTCGAGCGCTGCGCCCTGATGTGCGTTTCGCGCTGGTCGGGGCCCATGACTTGGCCAATCCCGGCGCGGTCGACGCGCGCGATCTTGACGCCTGGCTTGCGGCGGGCGAAGTCGAATGGTGGGAACACCGACGCGACATGGCGGCGGTGTATGGGCAGGCCTATGTGGTCTGCCTGCCGTCCTATCGCGAAGGTCTGCCCCGTGCGCTGCTTGAAGCGGCGGCCTGCGCACGCCCTTTGATAGCGACCGATGTGCCCGGTTGTCGCGAGATCTGCATGGATGGCGAGACCGGCCTGCGTGTGCCAGCGCAGAACGTCGATGCGCTGGTCGAAGCCTTGCTGCGCATGCTCGATACACCGGCGCTGGCCGAGACTTACGCGCAGGGCGCGCGCGCCAAGGTCGAACGGGAATTCACGCTCGAACGGATTGCCGAACAGACGCTCACGCTTTACCGGCAATTGAGCGCGTCCTCATGAGCGTGTCCTTGTCGATCGATACCCTGGGCGCGCCCGGCTTGCAGCGTGTTTTGGTGACGGGCGCGAATGGTTTCGTCGGCCGCGTGCTGTGTGCTGAGCTCGGCGCGCGTGGTGTCGCGGTGACGGCGGTGACGCGCAACGCCGACGAAGTCGAGGGCGCGACTCGCGTGTGCGCGGTCGGTGATTTCACCATCATGGCCGACTGGCGGCCGTGGCTCGCCGAGGTCGACGCGGTGGTGCATCTCGCTGCATTGACCCACGACGGTACGCGCGGCGCCGATGGCGCGCGTTTTCAGGCCGTCAATGTCGACGTGAGTCGCCGCCTCGCCGAAGCGGCGCTGGCCTGTGGTGTTCGACGTTTCGTCTATCTGAGTTCGATCAAGGTCAACGGCGAATCCTCGACGCGGGCCGATGGTCGTCTACACGCCTTCAGCGGTGCGGATACGCCCATGCCTGCGGATGAATACGGGCGCAGCAAGCTCGTCGCCGAGCAGACGCTCGCCGCGCTCTGGTACAGCGCCGTCGGCGCGCTAACCATCTTGCGGCCACCGCTGGTCTATGGTCCGGGGCACAAGGGCAATCTGCCGCGCTTGATGAACTTCGTCGCGCGCGGCTGGCCGCTGCCGTTTGGCGCGATCGCCAATCGCCGCAGCGTGATCTATGTCGACAACCTGGTCGCGGCTATCGTGTCCGCGCTCGGCATCGCAACGCCGGGTGTGCGCCGCTACACCGTCGCCGACGTCGATATCTCGACGGCGACACTGGTGCGTGCGCTGGCGCGCGGGCTGGGTGTGGAAGCACATCTCGTTGCTGTGCCCGCCATGCTCCTGCGCGGGCTTGCGCGCTTGCCGATAATCGGCGGCAGCTTGCGACGTTTGACTGATAGCCTGGTGGTTGACGCGCGTGCCATCACGAACGAACTCGACTGGCGTCCGCGCATCGCGTTCAACGATGCGATCGCCATCACTTGTGCTGCGTGGCGCGCGACGCAGTGATGACTCTGGTGTTGCCCGCGTTGTATTTCGTTATCGCCATGTTCGCCTGCGGCGGTCTCATCGCGATACTGATGCCACACCTGCAACGGGCGCAGGTGATCGATATCCCCAACGCCCGTAGCCTGCATGTCGTGCCAGTGCCGCGCGGCGCGGGCCTCGCCATCGCAGTGGTCGTTATCGTCGCGCAACTCGCTTTGCTGGCGAGCGGGCGATGGCCAGGGCGGCCCGCATTGGTCACAACACTGGTGGCCGCTGGCTTCGCCGCCCTGGGCTGGGCCGACGATCGCGCGAGTCGCGGCGTGGTGGCGCGATTCACGGTACAGGCCGGACTCAGTGCCGTGTTTATCGCGCTGGTTTTGCCGCCGGAACTCACGCTAGCCACGCGCTGCGTGTTGTGGCTGGCGGTGATGTGGGCGGTCAATCTGTTCAATTTCATGGATGGCGCCGACGGCGTTGCCGGCGTGCAGGGGCTGGCCGCCAGTCTCGGACTCGGCGCGGTCTTGAGCGTGGCAGGCGAGGGCGGTGCGGCGCTGGCGGCTTTTGCCCTGGCCGGTGCGGTGGCGGGCTTCCTGCGTTGGAACTGGCATCCGGCGCGAATTTTCCTGGGCGACGTCGGCAGTTATTTCATCGGCTTTGAACTCGCGGCGCTGATGTTGATGAGTGGCGACAGCCCGGCGCGAATCTCGCCGGCCCTGATCCTGATCGCGCCCTTCGTGGTTGATGCCACGTTCACGCTGTTGGCGCGCGCACTACGCGGCGCGCCGGTGTGGCGTGCCCATCGCGAGCATGTCTATCAACGGCTGGTGCTGCACGCCTGGTCGCCAGCGCGCCTGTGTGTCGTGCTCGCGCTGTTGCTAGTGGGATTGTGCTGGCCGGCGGCCGCGCTCAGCCTGCGCTTGGGTGTGACACCGGCGCTGTTCGTCTATGGGCTTCTTGCTATCATCTGGCTATGGGCGCGCCGCGCTACGTCACTGCCTCGCCGTTAACTTCGGAATGACCAGACCGGTGTCCCTGACTCCCCGCCTCAAGATCATCCTGCATGACTTCGTTGCCATCGCGCTGGCATGGATGTTGGCCTTGCTCGCACGTTTCAATTTCGCCATGCCGCCCCCGCAGCATCTGCACGCCGGCCTGCTGGCCTTGCCGACGGTGATGGCCGTACAGGCAGGACTAGCCTGGCGTTTCGGTCTTTATCGCGGTCTGTGGCGCTTCGCCAGTCTTAAGGATTTATGGAACATCATTCGCGCCTCGGTGCTGGGCACAGTTTGCATCGGGCTCGCCTTGTTCTTGATCAGCCGCCTGGTCAACATTCCGCGCTCAATGTTCGTGCTCTATCCCTTGTTCCTGGTGTTTCTCCTCGGTGGGCCACGGCTCGCCTTTCGGTTGTGGAAAGACCATTCCTTCAATCTGCGTAGCGTGACCGCCGCGACCCGCGTGCTGGTGGTGGGCGGCGGCGCGGCGGGCGAGGGTGTGGTGCGCGACATGCTGCGCGACGGCAATTATCTGCCGGTCGGCATCGTTGACGATGATGCGCGCCTGGCCCGTTCACGTATCCACGGCGTGCCTGTGCTGGGCCGCATCGCCGATATTCCGCAGGTCGTGAAACGCCGTGATACCGACATCATCATCATCGCCATTCCTAGCGCCACCAGCGCGCAGATGCGCCATATTGTCGAGCGTTGCGAGGCGAGCGCTAAACCTTTTCGCACCTTGCCGCAGCTGCACGACATGGTGTCCGGGCGCGCCAGCATGAACGCGCTGCGCGAAGTGAAGATCGATGACCTGCTCGGGCGCGACAAGGTGGTGTTGAATTGGGTGAGGGTGCAGGCGGCGCTGGCCGGTAGGGTGGTGCTGGTCAGCGGCGGCGGTGGTTCTATCGGTTCGGAGCTGTGTCGTCAGGTGGTGGCGCTGGGCGTCGAGCGTCTGGTGGTGTTCGAACAATCAGAACATAACCTTTATCTCATCGAGCGCGAACTGCGCGCAGCCCATCCTCATCGCCATCTCGACTTCGTGTTGGGTGATGTCTGCGATCGGGCGGCGGTCGAGCATGTGTTCGCGCGCTACAAGCCGGCCCTCGTGCTGCATGCGGCGGCCTATAAGCATGTGCCCATTCTGCAGACTCAGGCGCGTGAGGCGGTGCGTAACAACGTCTTCGGCACCTTGGCGATGGTCGACGCCGCCGAGCGTCACGCTTGCGAAAGCTTCGTGCTGATTTCGACCGACAAGGCGGTGCGCCCGAGCAGCATCATGGGTGCGACCAAACGTCTTACCGAGCTGTTGTGTGAGACACGTAAGCGTCGCGCCGCGACCAAGTTCATCACCGTGCGCTTCGGCAATGTGCTGGGTTCGGCTGGCAGCGTGGTGCCACTGTTCCAACAGCAGATTGCCCAAGGCGGGCCGGTCACCGTTACCCATCCCGAAGCGCGTCGTTATTTCATGACCATCGCCGAGGCCAGCCAGCTCATTCTGCAGGCCGCGACGGTTGGCAGTGGCGGCGAGATCTTCGTGCTCGACATGGGTGAGCCGGTCAATATCACCTACCTCGCCGAGCAGATGATTCGCCTCTCGGGGCGTGAGCCCGGGGTTGATATTCCGATCGTCTACACCGGCCTGCGGCCGGGCGAGAAGCTGAACGAAGAACTATTTCTCGACGCCGAGTCGCTGACCCCGACCCAGCACGACAAGATTCAACTCGCCCGGCATGTCGAAGTCGACCCGCGTCAGCTGCAGGAGCTGCTGACCGCGCTGGCACGCGCCGTCGAGACCTTTGACGAAGCGCTAATCACCAGTCTGCTGCGGCAGGCCGTGCCGGAGCTCGGTGTCATTCAGCCCGGTTCCGCTGATGCCGCCAATGTCATTGCGTTCTACAGGAGCGTTTGATCCGTAGACGCTTCGCGGGGAGCGGCGGTGGAAAGGGTGTGCGACAGAAGTCGCACCTACAGAAGGTCGCAGCTGTATGGTCGACGATCCCCCCCTGTAGCTGCGGATTCATTCGCGCATTCACGGCTATCAAACCGTTTGCGTCCAACTGGAGCGTTCACTTCCCATGAAAGTCAGAAAAGCCGTATTTCCTGTCGCTGGTCTCGGCACGCGATTCCTGCCCGCGACCAAGGCTAACCCGAAGGAAATGCTGCCCGTCGTCGACAAGCCGCTGATCCAGTACGCCGCTGAGGAAGCCGTTGAAGCGGGTATCGAGGAACTCATTTTCGTGACCGGGCGCACCAAGCGCTCGATCGAGGACCATTTCGACAAGGCCTATGAACTCGAGAGCGAGCTGGAGAAGGCCAACAAGCAGAAGTTGCTCGACATCGTGCGTAACATCCTGCCGCCGCATGTCTCCTGCATCTACATCCGCCAGGCCGAACCCTTGGGTCTAGGCCATGCCGTGCTGTGCGCGCGGCCGGCGGTCGGTAACGAGCCGTTCGCGGTACTGCTGGCCGACGACCTCATCGATGGCGACGGCGATGGCTGCATCAAGCAGATGGTGGCGATGTATGAGCAACACCATTGCGGTGTGATCGCCGTGCAGCCGGTGCCGCGCGAGGACACTGACAAGTACGGTATCGTCGCTACCGACGTCATCAACGACTCCTTAAGCCGCGTCACTAGCATCGTCGAGAAGCCCAAGCCGGAGGTCGCGCCCAGCACCCTGGCGGTGGTCGGTCGCTACATCCTGCCGGGGGAGATCATGGGTATCCTGGCCACCACCAAGCGCGGTGCGGGTAACGAAATTCAGCTGACCGATGGCATCGCGACCCTGCTCAAGACTCAGCAGGTGTTGGCCTACCAGTTCAAGGGCACCCGCTATGACTGTGGTTCCAAGATTGGCTATCTGCAGGCGACTGTGGATCTCGCGATGAAGCACCCGGAGGTGGCGGCCGAATTCGGCGCCTGGCTGGCCAAACGCAAGAGTTGACGGGGAGCGGGTCGGCCGGGCGGGGCGAGGGTCTCGCCCCGAGGGAACAAGGCTCGCGCCCGAGGGCGCGGGCCAGGCGGTCAGAATAGGTAGTCGAGCATGGCGCGCTTGCGCGCCAATTCGGTCTGCAGGAAGGTCAGGGCACGCAGGGAGTGTTCGTCTTCGGGTTCGCCGGCGGCCGCGATCAGCGCTTCCAGCTCTTGCACTTCTTCTTCCAGCTCATCGCGCTCGTTGTCCGCGCCGAGCAGAGGGAAGAAGGATTCAAGCTGCTTGAGCTCCTCGACAAGGTCGTTCCAACCTTCCGAATGGGTTCCACTTCTCATGCCTGGTGACCTCCGATCGTCCACCAAATAAGTCTATTATCAGTCTTTTCGGATCCACGACCTTATGATGATCGCTTAATACGCTGATCTTGACGGAAATAATATAGGATTGTTGGAAACAACTTCAACTGTTAGAGCTAAATAAACCTTTTTCATGTCTGACCGATCACACGCTTTGTTCGACAACGGCCGCGTCATCGCCCACGCCACGGTCGCGCCCGAGGCCAGTCTGGCCATCCTTTCGCAACGCGAGGTCAACGCCCTGTGTCGCGGCGGTAACCAGCCGCTCCACGACCTGTTCCGGCGCTGCGCGCTGGCGGTGCTGTCGAGCGGTGCCGAGATTGATAACGTGCGCGACCTGTTCGAACGCTACCGCGACTTCGACGTCAGCCTGGTGCAGGAGGACCGCGGCTTAAGGCTCAACCTGCGCAATGCGCCGGAGAGAGCCTTCGTCGCCGGCGAGATGATATGCGGCGTGCGCGAGCACCTGTTTGCGGTGCTGCGCGACATCCTCTACATCACCCACGAGCTTGAGCGCGGCGTGCAGTTCGACCTCTCGACCCCCGCTGGCATCACCGATGCGGTGTTTAAAATCCTGCGCAATGCCGGCGTCCTGGCCCCTGTGCTCCGCGCCGGGCTAGTGGTGTGCTGGGGTGGGCATTCGATCAATCGCGAGGAATACGACTACACCAAGGAAGTGGGCTACGCTCTCGGCTTGCGCGGCCTGGATATCTGCACCGGCTGCGGGCCGGGCGCCATGAAGGGGCCGATGAAGGGCGCCACCATTGCCCATGCCAAACAACGCATCGGCAACGGCCGCTATATCGGCATCACCGAGCCCGGCATCATCGCCGCCGAGGCACCCAACCCCATCGTCAACACGTTGGTCATCATGCCGGACATGGAGAAGCGTCTGGAGGCCTTCGTGCGCCTGGCCCATGGCATTGTGGTGTTTCCAGGCGGAGTGGGCACGGCCGAGGAAATCCTCTATCTGCTGGGTCTGCTTGCCCATCCCGACAACGCTGCCCAACCCTTGCCGGTGGTGCTGACTGGGCCACGCGAGAGCGCGGATTATTTTGCCTCGCTGGACGAATTCATCCGCCTGGTGCTGGGGCACGAGATCGCCGCTCGCTATCGCATCGTGGTCGGCGACCCCCACGCGGTAGCCGATCTGCAGCAGTCGGAAATCAAGAAGGTGCTGGCCTATCGTGATCAGCATGACGACGCGCCCTATTTCAACTGGCGCATGGTCATCGACAACAACTACCAGGCGCCCTTCGCGCCGACCCACGAGAACATCGAAGGGCTGGTCTTGTCGCGCGAACTGCCGCGTCACACTTTGGCGTCTAATCTGCGCCGGGTGTTCTCTAGCATCGTCGCCGGCAATGTGAAAGAAGCGGGCATCGCTGCGGTCGAAGCCAATGGCCCGTTCAAGATTCGCGGCGAGCAGGCGATCATGACGGCGCTGGACGAACTGCTCGGGCGCTTTGTCGCCCAGCATCGTATGAAGTTGCCGGGGCGTGTTTACAGCCCCTGTTATGAGATCGTGCGTTGAGACGGGTGCGAATGTCCGACTGAAGTCGGACCCACAAATAGTGGCGACGGGCGCCGGGAAATTTGTCGTTGTGGGTCAGACTTCAGTCTGACATTGCTGCTTGCGTGTTCATTCGCTCCTGCACGACCACAGCAATGGCCTTCAATAACCCGTTAACTCCACATAACCCAAGCCCGCCGACCGGCCATCCTGAGTAACCGTCACCGCACCTTCCCAGTATTGAAAGCGACCGTGCCACTCCTGGTCGGGGAGGCGTGGCGCGAGTTCTAAATCGAGCTTCGCTCGCGGTACTTCGATGCGCCAGCCTTGTGGATAGACCCGCGCGCTGTGCGGGCTCTTCCATGTGCCGCGTGCTTCGATGCGTACGTCGTCGGCTTTGAGCGCAATTTGCTTGCCGCTGGTGTCGCTATAGCTGCCGGCGCTGTAGTCATCGCTGCCGCCGTCGCGATGACGCAGACGGTAGAACATCAAGCTGCCGCCATCGGCGAGCTGCAACGCGAACCAGTCCCAGCCGGCCTGTTCGCGTGATAAAGCACTGGTGCTCCATTCGCGATCCAGCCAGGCCTGCCCTTGCACCGCGTGGTCGCTATCGGCGAGACGCACATGGCCGTGCGCCGTCAAGCGCGGCACGGAGTAGTAGTAGGACGCATTGCCTGGCGCCGCACTCTTGCGTGACAGGCCGGCCTCGCCCTGCAGTACCACTGCGCTGGCGGGACTGAGATCCAAATCCAATTCGACGCCTTCTTGCGCGGCATGCAATCGCCAGTTCTGTTCATTGGTTTGTTCGATGCGCCAATCATCCAACCATACCGCCGATGGCGTAAGGCGGGTGCCAGCCACGTCGGGCAGGGCGCGACTCAGTCGTTCAAAGGCGTGGAATTTCGAACCCGCGATATCGCTCAGCGCGAAGTGTCCGAGCAGCACCGTGGGCGTGCGCCATGCCGAGGGCGATGTAGTCTTTTGTGCAGCGAGTTCAAAACGAAACAGTGTCAGTTGAAAGCCAAAAGGGCGATCACGCTTATCGCGCAGATGGCCAGTGAAATACCACCACTCGGCACGAAAGTCCGGGTGGGCGGCGTGATCGCGTGGGAAGACAAACGCACGGCCTTGCTCGGCGCGCGCGAAACCGGCGTCACTACTTTGCGCGGTCAGCGCAATGATGGCGCGATCAGGGTGGGTTGTTAAAGTTGACGGCACGCGATTTAGCCACCGATAGGCGAGCACCACGACCAACGCGGCGCAAGCGAGCGTCGCCATCCCGCGTCGCCTATTCATAACGCAGTGCTGTGGCCGGATCGATGCGCAGTGCGCGTTCGGCGGGATAGACGGTCGCGGCCAGCGCCGCCAGCACGGCACCGAGCGCTGGTGTCAGCAGTGCAGAGCTGTCGAGCGCGAGCGTCATGCTCCAGCCGAAAGAGCGGATGTTGATGACGGCGATCAGCAGTTTCGCGATCACGATGCCGAGCGGCAAGGCAAATCCTGCTGCCAGCAATGCGATCACCGCCGTCTGCAGATAGAGCGTCGCGCGTAAGGCCATGGGGGCGAGCCCGATGGCCAGCAACATCGCGTATTCGCGCCCGCGTTCCAGATGCAGGGCGAGCAGCGCGTTGAACACGCCGAGCGCGGCGATGGCGGCGGCGAACAAGGTCAAGACATGAGTGACGGCGAAGGTGCGATCGAAGACCGCCAGTGAACGTGCTTTCAGCGCGGCATTGGACCACACCGCGAGGCTGCCATCGGGCGGCACCATGGCGGCGAGTTTTTGTTCCAGCGTCCCGCTCGCCACGCCTGCGCGCGGATAGACGCCGACACCATGCACATGCTCATCGCGCCAGTAGTGACGAAAGCGCGTGAGGCTGATTGCAACTACGCCCCGTTCACTGCCGTAGTCGGTATAGATGCCGGCAATACGAAATGGCTGATGGCCGGCCGGGGTTGGAATGTCGATCTGATCGCCAGCGTGCTTTTGCAGATGATAGGCGAGTGGTTCGGAAATCATGGCGACGTCCTGGCTTTCCCACGCGGGCCAGGGCGCCGCGCCGCCGAGGAAATGAAAGCCGCGTTTGGCGGCATCGGGCAAGGCATAGGCCGTAACGCGCAGTTCACTGTCGCCATCGATCACGCGCGCGCGGCGGATCTTCGACAAGGCCTCAACCTCTGGGAGTGCCGACACTTTCGCGATGAATGTTTCGTCGATACGTGGCGCTGCCTGTTCGTCAAAGCCGGGCGAGATATAAATTTCCGCACGCAACAACTGCGTGAGCCAGTCATCGACCGCGCCGCGAAAGCTCGCCACCATCAGCCCCACACCGACACTGGTGGCGGTCGCTGCCATCAAGGCCGCCACCGCCATGCCGATGCGACCCATGGAACGCGCCGCGCCACGCACCGCGAGCCGCAAGGGCAAAGGCCGCAGATGCGCATTGCGATGGGCTAGCAGACCGAGGCCGCGTTGCACCAGCCACGGCACCACCAGCATGGCGGCGACGATGGTGCAGCCCAAGGCAGCGAAGCCAGCGTAGAGCGAACGTGAGGACAAATTCACGAGCGCGATGGCGAACACCATGCCGACGAGGCCAACCCAGGCCGCGCGCGTGAGGCCGCGTGCTGCGTTGTCGGCACTGACTGAATAACGCGCGGCATGGGCCGGATCGGCCTGCAAGGCTGACCACGCCGGTAGCGCTGCGGCGAGCAGAGTGGTGATGGCCGCGAGTGCCACGCCGAGTAGTGCGAGCGACGGCGCGAAGGCAAGGTGTCCGCCGCCGGTCGCGAAATAGTGATCGCGCAAGGTCTGTCCTACCGGCGCCATGAGTGCGCTCGCCAGCCCATAGCCGAGGCCACAACCCAGCACGCCGCCGAGCATGCCGAGCACCAACGCCTCGGCCACGATCAGCCACGCCAGCGCGGCGCGCGTCACACCCAAGGCACGCAATCGAGCGAACATGGACTGTCGCTGTATGACCAGAAACGACATGGTGTTGTAGATCATGAAGCCGCCGACCAGCAGCGCGAGCAGACTCAAGGCATCGAGGTTGGTATAGAAGGCGTCGGTCAGGCTGCGTGCGCCACGCGCCTGGCGACCGGCATCGATCAATTGCAATGACGGCGGCAAGGCCTTGGTCAGTGCGGCGAGTTGCGCGACGTTGCTGGTGTCGTCACTGGCGTCGAGTTCGATGCGTGTGAGATGGCCAGACTTTCCCAGCATTTCCTGCGCGGTGGCAATATCGACCACCGCGATGTCATCGCCGAGTGTGAGCGGTGAACGCGGGTCCTGTGTGACGGTGGCGAGCAAGGTCAACGTTGGTGTGCCTGACGCGCCGTGAACAGCCAACTGTCCACCGGGTTTGAGTGCGAGCCGCTGCGCGGTACGCGGTGTCAGTAGCATCGTGCCCGGCGCGGTCAGGAAATCGAGCAGCGCGAAACCGTTCTCACCCGGCTCGCCACGCATATTGAGTGCGTCGACGCCCAGCACCTGCAGTGGTTGCTGCCCACCGTCGATATCAACGCGCAGTGTGCCGGTGACAATCGCGGTCGGTGCCAGCGCCGGCGCTGCGCGTCGCACGATACTCAAATAGTGCTCGTCGAAATCCTCACCATCGACCGCCACCACGAAGTGCGTTGCCTCGCCAAACACGCTGCGCAGTGATTCGGCGAAAGCCTGACGCGCACTGGCCTGGGTGAGTAGGATGCCGATCACGATGGCGACACCGAGAGCGATACCGCTCACCGCCAACAGACACTGCGCCGGATGGCGCGTGAGAAAGCGCAAACTGGCGCGCCACAGCATCATCAGGTGCGCGGATGCAGGGCGCCGTCGCGCAGTTCCAATACGCGGTCGGCATGACCGAGCATCTCGTTACTGTGGGTCGCCATCAGCAGGGTCGCGCCGGCCGTGCGCACACTGTGTTCAAACAGCGCGATCACTTCGCGGCCGGTATCGCGATCGAGATTGCCGGTCGGTTCGTCGGCGATGATGAGCAGCGGTCGATGGGCGATCGCACGTGCGATGGCGGTACGTTGTTGTTCACCGCCCGAGATCTGATCAGGAAAACGCTCGGCCAGCGCCGCGATGCTTAAATCCGTCAGCAACTCGGCGACCCGCGCCGCGCTAGTCAAACCGTTCAATTCCAGCGGCAGGGAAATATTTTCGCGCACCGTCAGAGTCGGCAGCAGATTGAAGGCCTGGAACACGAAGCCCAGATAGGCGCGGCGAAAGGCGGTGCGTGCGCGGTCGTCCCACTGCGTCATGTCCTGGCCTTGGAATTCAAGCAGGCCAGCGTCGGGTCGGTCCATGGCGCCGATGAGATTCAAGAGCGTGGTCTTGCCGGAGCCGCTGCGGCCGACCACGGCGACGATTTCGCCAGCGTTGAGCTCGAGGTTGAGTTCGCGCAGGATGCCGGGCCGGTTGCCCGCCACGGCATAGGTTCGCGACAGACCGCAGGCACGGAGCAGGGGCGGGGAATTCATCGAGCAAGGTTATGCGAGTGCCGTGGTGCGGGCAAACGCCAAGAACCGGTCTCATTGTGCTGCGCTTGCCATTTCGCGTCGGCGGTACTCGGACGCTTCCCAAGGGAGCGGACCGCCGCCAGCCTGAACTCATGAATATGACAATGTTCCACATTCGAAGTGAAGCAGTTCCGGATGACGAACGGCGTGTGACGTAAAGTTACTTCGATCTTAGTTTCCTCCTCAATACTTGCCCCGCCTCGTGCGGGGCTTTTTCTTGGTGGACTCATTGCGGCCCTGACATTGACCGCACCCAGGTGATGCTCTAGGGTTCGACGCGACTCAAGCGCGGCCCACTCGTGGCCGATTAGGGAAAGCCATGATATTGAGCGTCGTCATCCCCGCCTATAACGAGCGGCACACCATCGGTCCGTGCCTGGTCAAGGTGCTGGCCGCCTTGCCCCACGTCGAAAAAGAAATCGTCATCGTCGATGACTGTTCGCGCGATGGCACGCGCGATTGGTTGCGTGCCCAGGTCGAAGGCCTGAAGGGTGAGAACGTCGCTTTTGAGCTCGACGACCACGGCGACGTCAAAGTGGTGGGAGGCAATAGCGCCTTCACCATCCGTGTGCTCTACCACGATAGCAATCGCGGTAAGGGCGGCGCACTGCAGACCGGTCTCGCTGCCACCACCGGCGACGTGATGGTGATCCAGGACGCTGATCTCGAGTACGACCCGCAGGACTGGGTCGGCATGTTCGACTTAATCGCGGTGCGTAAGGTCGCCGACGTGGTGTATGGCTCGCGTTTCTTCGGTCGCCCCCATCGCGCCCTATATTTCCATCATTACATGGCGAACCGTCTGATCTCTTTCCTGTTCAACGCGCTGTATAACCAGACCCTGTCCGATATTGAAGTCTGCTACAAGATGTTTACCCGCGAGGTCTTGAGCACGCTCAGACTCACGGCCCGCGACTTCGGCATCGAAGTGCAATTCAGTGCGCAGTTTGCCCGCGCGCGCCGCTGGCGCATCTACGAAATCGGCATTTCGTATTACGGTCGCACCTACGACGAAGGTAAGAAGATCAACTGGAAGGACGGCGTCAAGGCGCTGTGGTATCTCGTCAAATACCGCTTTGATCTTTAGCCAATGGCGCGCCGCGCGGCCCTGAAGAATTCCCTCATGGCCGTGCTCGGCCTAGTCGTCGGTGCGGGCTTCCTGTGGCTTGCCTTGCGTAAGGTCGATATTGCCGAACTGCGCGCGACCATCGCCACGCTCGATATTTCTCTGATGGTGTGCGCGACCGCGTTGTATTGGTTGGCCTTGTCGCTGCGCGTCGTGCGCTGGCAGTTGTTGCTGCGCGAACTGGGGTCGGCACCGCTGCCGACGGTCGCCGAGACCCTGGTGGTCGGTTACGCCGTCAACAACGTGCTGCCCGCACGTCTTGGCGAGGTGGCGCGTGCGGCCTATGCCAAACGGCGACTCGGCATCGGCCGCGCCCGCGTGTTCGGTTCCATCGTCATTGAGCGCGTGCTGGATCTGCTCGCCATTCTGGCCTGCCTGGGCGGCGGACTGCTGGTCTTGTATTACGCTGATCACGCCGTGCGTCAACCGACCTTTGAACTGGTGGCCTTGAATGCCGGTGCGATCATCGGCGTGGCGGTGTTGGCGCTGGCGGTGTTGCGTGCAGGCAATCTCGGTCGCCTGCGTATTCCACCGCAGATACTCAAGCTGTGCCACGAATTCTGCGCCGGCATTGCGAGTTTCAATCGCCGCTCGGCGCTGCTCGCGGTGTTGTTGAGCGCCATCATCTGGAGTTTTGAAGTCGCCGCCCTGGCGCAGACTTTCCATGCCCTCGCCGTGCATCTTGAACTCGGTCAAGCCATGTTGCTGATGGGCATCGCCTCGCTCAGTACCCTGGTGCCGACCGCGCCGGGGTATCTCGGCACCTATCAACTGGTGTTCGCGATCGCGATGCGCGCTTTTGCTCTGCCGGAAGCTAGCGGCATCGTCGCGGCCGGTGCGGTGCAGGCCTGTCTGTTCGGCTCGGTGACGGTGGCGGGGGCGGCGATCCTCGCGCTGCGTTCGCTGCGCAAGGCCTTGGGCTATTCGGGCAGTGAGTTCGATCAATCGTCGAGCGAGAACGGCGTGAAGTCGGTGCGCTTGTCGTAGTAATCCTCGTTCTCGGCGCGCTTCAGGAAGCCCACCACGACATAGGTGATGGGCGTCATCACTACCTCGACCGAGATCTTGAACAGGAAATTGAACAGCAGCACGGTCAAGAGGCTGTCGCTTGCCCAGATGCCGTAGAAGGCGATGGGGTAGAACACGATGCTGTCGACGCCCTGACCGAGAATCGTTGAGCCGATGGTGCGCGTCCACAGCCAGCGGCCAGCGGTCCACACCTTCATACGCGCCATCACATAGGCGTTGACGAAATCCCCGATCCAGAATGCCACGATCGAGGCCACCACGATGCGCCAGGTGCCGCCGAACACGACCTCGAGGGCCGGTTGCAATACGGTGTTGAAAGGTTCTTCGGAAGCCGGCGGCAGATGGATGACCACCTGCGACATGATGGTCGCGAATATCATCGCGCCAAAGCCTGCCCAGATCACTTTGCGCGCCCGCGCAAAGCCGTAGACCTCGGTCAGGATGTCGCCAAAGATGTAGCTGATCGGAAAGAACATGTTGCCCGAACCGAATACCAGGCGATGGCCGGTGAAGGGCAGGGCGAAAGGCAGATCGATGGCGCAGACTTTGGCCGGCCCGATCAGATTCGAACATAGCAGCACGGCGACGAAGCCGGCCATCAACATATCGTAGTAGCGGTAGTGGCGACCGCTCATTCAGTGACGGGGCGCAAAGATTTCAAGCTGGCGCGGATGGCAGGGAAACTGCTGGTCGCGCGCTCGATGGCGTCGCTGTAATGCACCACGTAGTAATAGCCCGCGAGTTCGCCGCAACTTAAGACACCGGCCAGGCTGTGACCGCCCTTGTCACCGGTCCAGCGCACGCGACGGAAGCTTGCCGCGCCTATCGCCAAGGGCGTCGCCATGTCGATGGCGAAGAAGTGTTGGTGATCCTTGCGCAGATCATTGAGGAACAGACGGATGCATTGCGCATCGCTCAAAGCGCCCAGACGATGACGGATCTCGTCGGCTGGCATGGCGGTGATCATGAGGCGTAGCGGTTGCGTCAGATCGGCGGGCAGATAGGCGTAGGTATTGCCACTTGCCGCGCGTGCCACCGGCGCGGCATGCAGAGCCGACGGTGATGTGAGCGTGAAGGGCGCGTCGACACCGGACACCGCCAAGGCCGAGGTGGTGAGCAGGGCGAGTAGCAGACCGCGCCTAGCCACGCGCTACATCGTCACGCAAATCGTTGAGGTAGCGAGACTGACGTTGTGCGGCGCGCAGTGCGGCGCGCGCGAGGCGCGTGCGCGGTGCCCCGTGACCCTGGCCGGCGGCGAGCGCGGCGCACAGTGCATGCTTGGCGCTCACGTAGTCCGGCAGGCCATGACGGGCCAGCAGCGCTTCGAAACGTTGATAGGCCTGCGCATCAAAAGAGCGACGCTGGCCGTCGTCGTCAAACAGGGGATTCTCGGGATGCAAGGTCATGAGCGGCAACGCGCGCGGCGGCAAGGGCAGATTGGCGGCGTGGGTGCGACGGCGACTCAGCAGATCGGGCAGCAGATGAGTGTGCGAGCCTTGCGGCGTGCGATCGCGTGCGATGGTCTGATAGACCTCGATGCGCGCCAGCGGTGACATCACTACGCGCGTTGGACTGGCTTCGATCAGCAGCGCCTGCAAAGGATGACCCGGCGACAAAACCGTCGTCCCGCAATGGGCACGCAATGCGGCGATGACCTGCGGGTCGGCGCTGCGCACGCAATAGTCGACATTCGGCATGGCGAGACCCAGATCGAACAATGGCACCGCGCTATCGACGGTGGCGATTGCCTGCGCATCCGGACCAAGTTCGGTGAGCACACCGCGTGCCGCGCCACGCCGACCCGGTGCCAGCAGGGCAATACCATATTGCCAAGCGTCGCCATGGGCGGAGGGCGCCTCATAGGCGCAAGCCATTTCGTCGCCGTGCAGACGTATGGCCAGCGCGCCTCGTTTGCTGGTGGCGATCAGCGTGTGAGTATCGCGTGTGTAGTGGGCTTGCGGCTCATGGAATTCGGCGATCGCACCGAGACAGCCGATGCTGGCGCCGGCGCGATGGTCATGGAGTTGGGAGTAGATGAGATCCAGCAGCGCGTTGCTGCTGAGAGTCGGCGTGAGTGATTCGGTGCCTGCCGTCATGGGGTCGATTGTGCTACAAAGATCCGCTACGTGCTATTGGGTGACGATGAGCACTGGGCGGCGTGCCGCAGCGCCGTCCCTGTCGGTGCGAATTCATTCGCACACTCCAATCCACAGCGCCTATCCCGGGGACCGCGATTGAATGTGCGAATGAATTCGCACCGACAGCGAAACACTCGAATCATGCACTACAGCCCGCATCAACTCGCTTACTTCGCGACCAAGCTGACGCTGAAGGCACCGGCTGATTCGATGGAGCGCATGGCCGGTGCGCTGCTCGACGCGCAGGTCGATCTGAATCCCCATCAAATAGACGCCGCCCTGTTCGCGACCAGCAACCCGCTGGCCAAGGGCGCGATCCTGGCTGACGAAGTCGGCCTCGGCAAAACCATCGAGGCCGGGCTGCTGATCGCGCAGCGCTGGGCAGAGCGCAAACGTCGCATCCTCGTCATCGTGCCGGCCAATCTGCGCAAGCAATGGCATCAGGAGCTGGCCGATAAGTTCGGACTCGTGGCCGTCATTCTGGAAGCTAAATCCTTTCGCCTGGCCGTCAAGGATGGCCTGGCCAATCCCTTCGGTGGCGGAGGAGAGCGCAGCGGGCGCCGTGATCGCATCATCATCTGCTCCTACCAGTTTGCCGCCGGCAAGGCCGATCTTGTCGCGGCCATCCCCTGGGATCTGGTGGTGGTCGACGAAGCCCACCGCCTCCGCAATGTCTACAAGCCGGACAACAAGACGGCCCGCACGCTGCGCGACGCGCTTGCCCATGCGCGCAAAGTGTTCCTGACCGCGACCCCTTTGCAAAACACCTTGCTCGAACTCTACGGCCTGGTGAGTTTCATCGACGAGCGCGTATTTGGTGACCTGGAAAGCTTTCGCCAGCAGTTCGGCCACTTGCGCGAGCCCGGCAGCTTCGAGTCCTTGAAGCGGCGTTTAAGCCCGCTCATCAAACGCACCCTACGCCGTCAGGTCGAGGCTTACGTCAAGTACACGCGGCGCATCCCGCTGTTGCGCGAGTTTCAGCCCGGCGCGGATGAGGTTCGCCTCTACGCGCTGGTATCAGACTACCTGCAACGCCCCGATCTGCATGCCTTGCCCAATAGCCAGCGCCAGCTCATCACTTTGGTGTTACGCAAGCTGCTGGCTTCCAGCACTTTCGCCATCGCCGGTGCCTTGGAAACACTGGTGCGCCGCTTGAAGCGCACACTGGCGGAAAAAGCGCCCGCGCCGCTCACCGACGAATTGGAGCGGGACTACGAGACCCTCGAGGAGACCGCAGACGAACGTGGCACAGACGGCAATGGCGAATCCGAGCGTAAGAGTGCCGATGACATCGCCGCTATCCAAGCCGAAATCTCCGAGCTTGAAGACTTCCGTAATCTTGCGGTCTCCATCACCGAGAACGCCAAGGGCCTGGCGCTCCTGCAAGCGCTGAAGGTTGCCTTTGCCCGCCTGCGCGAATTAGGCGCGGCCGAGAAAGCGATTATCTTTACCGAATCCCGTCGCACCCAGGACTACCTGCTCGCGCTGCTGGCGGGCAACGAGTTTGGCGAGGGTGTGGTGCTGTTCAACGGCAGCAATAGCGACCCGCAGTCGCGACGCATCTATGCCGACTGGCTTGCGCGATACCAAGGTTCCGGGCGCGTCAGCGGCGCGCGCAGCGCCGATACCAGAGCTGCCCTGGTCGATTACTTCCGCGAGTCGGGCCGCATCATGATTGCCACCGAGGCCGGCGCCGAGGGCATCAATTTGCAATTCTGTTCGCTGGTCATTAACTACGACCTGCCCTGGAACCCGCAACGCATCGAGCAGCGCATCGGTCGCTGTCATCGCTATGGCCAGAAGCACGACGTAGTGGTGGTCAATTTTCTGAACCGCGACAACGATGCCGACCGTCGCGTCTATGAATTGCTGGATCTCAAGTTTCGTCTGTTCGACGGCGTGTTCGGTGCCAGTGACGAGGTCTTGGGCGCGGTCGAATCGGGCGTCGATTTCGAGCGCCGCATCGCGGACATCTATCAGCGTTGCCGCCAGCCTGAAGAAATTCACCAGGCCTTTGAACAATTGCAGCTCGACCTGGCGGGCGAAATCAGCGACGCCATGTTGAATGCCCGCCAGGTCTTGCTGGAAAACTTCGACGAGGAAGTGCAGGCGCGGCTCAAACTGGCCCAGACCGATGCCAAGGTGTGCCTCGATCGCTTGGAGCAATTGCTCATGCGCTTCAGCCGCGCGATGTTGAGCGGGCACGCGACGTTTGATGCCGATGGTCTGGGCTTTGATCTGCGCGCCGTGCCGCCAGTGGTCTTGAGTGCGGGCGAGCAGAGCGAAGACATTCCTCTCGGGCGCTACGAGTTGCCGCGACGCAGTGATGAGGCGCATATCTATCGCCTGCAACAACCCCTGGCCCAGGGGTTGTTGCAGGCGGCGCTGAATGCGCCACTAACGCAGGCCTGTCTCGCCTTGGATTACGAAGCCTATGGCGCACAGGTGGCGGCACTGAAGGCTTTGCAGGGCACAGCGGGCTGCGTGGTGGTGCAGTGTCTGACGGTGCATTCGCTCGGCGCCACAGAGGAATACCTCCTCATGGCGGCGACGGTCGGGAAACAGGTGTTGGACGCCGGTCTGACCGACAAGCTGCTCGCCCTGCCGGGGGCCGCGACGGCTGCCGTGGGCCAGCAACACGATGGCGCGTCAAGCTTTGGCGGTGCCTTATTGCAAGCCGCGCTGGCCGAGCAGGAGCGCGATGTCTTGACCAGCGTGGAGCAGCGTAATCTGAAA
>JAYWAC010000140.1:0-5333 GCA_043782755.1 Pseudomonadota bacterium
CGCACCGCTGGTCGGGTCGACCATCGCGGCAAAGCCCAAGCCCGTCTGCTGCGCGATGAACTGCCCGGCGAATTCAAACACCATGAAAGTCAGACGCAACACCATGCCGATGGTCGCGCCGATGATGACCTGCTGCACGACCGTCAGTAGACCGTTGGCGGAGAAGGGTTCGATATGGATGGCGGGCGCCACCACCGGTGCCAACACACTGGTGATAGCCAGCACCAGAATCATGCGTAGACGCAGCGGCAAGGCGCGGGTGCCGAGTACCGGCGCCGCCATGACGAAGCCGCTTATGCGCAGAAAAGGCCACAACCACTGCGCCAGTAGCGCGGTCAGCGTCGCCTGCGGTATCGAAATGTTGCCCATGCCAGCGTCATCGTTCCCGTCAACCGATGAGGCTTGGAATCGATTGGAACAGGCGCACGGTATAGTCGCTCAACGCACCCAGAATGTAGGAACCGCCCAACACCAGCACCGCGACCGTGACCAGCAGCTTGGGGATGAAACTCAAGGTCATTTCATTGATCTGGGTCGCGGCCTGAAACAGGCTCACCAGCAGACCAACAGCTAAGGCCGGCAACAACAGCAGGGCCATCAGCATGATGGTCAACTGCAGCGCGTCGTGGCCTAGCGCGATGACGGTTTCGGGAGTCATGCAAATGTCCTTCGAATCAGGTGTAGAAACTGGAAGCGAGCGTGCCGATGATCAATGCCCAGCCGTCGACCAGCACGAACAACATGATCTTGAACGGCAGCGAGATGATGAGCGGCGAGAGCATCATCATGCCCATCGACATCAGCACGCTTGCCACCACCAGATCGATGATGAGAAACGGCAGGAAGATCAGGAAGCCGATCTGAAAGGCAGTCTTCAGTTCGCTGGTGATGAACGAGGGTGCGAGGATGGTGAACGGCACAGCGTCTTTGTCTTTGAAGGCATCGTGACCGGACATCTCGGTGAACAAGGTAATGTCGGACTCGCGGGTCTGCTCGAACATGAAGCCGCGCACCGGCACCGCCGCGCGCTGCAAGGCGGTATTGACGTCGAGCTTGTTGTCGAGATAAGGCTTGACCGCGTCGACATACACCTTGTCCGCTATCGGCGACATGATGAAGAAGGTCATGAACAGCGCGAGCGCGACCAGGATCTGATTGGACGGGGTCTGTGCCGTGCCTAAGGCCTGACGCAGGATCGCGAGTACGATGATGATGCGCGTGAAGGACGTCATGGCGAGCAGGAGGGCCGGCAGCATGGTCAGCGCCGTCATCAACATCAGCACCTGCAAGGTCAGCGTATAGGTCTGGCTGCCATCGCCCTGGGTGGTGATGGAGAGCGCATCGAGACCCTGGGCGCGCACACTGAGCGGCAGCAGTACGAGCGCGAGCAGGAGCAGGAGGCCACGCATCAGGATGAACCTAGCGTGCGCTGCTGGTCGGCCGCGCGCAGTGCATCTTGGAACTGCGGTGTGCTATCGACGCTGAAGGTATGCAAGGTCGCGATGCGACCTGGCGACAGGCCAAGCAACACGCGTTTGCCCTCGACTTCAACCAGCAAGAGCTTTTCGCGCGTGCCGATCGCCATGCCTTCGATGACGCGGATCTGGCCACTGCCCTGGGGACGGATGGCCTGTAGACGGCGCGCGGCCCAGGCCGCAGCGACGATCATGCCGAGCACCAGGAACAAACCCAGTATCACCTGCACCGCCTGGCCGACACCGACCGGCGCGCTGGTGCCGGCGAGGCACGGGCCGGGCGCCCAACTCATCGCGACGGCGAGAGCGGCAATGACAGTTCGGGTGGCAACGTGACGCATGTCGACGATAGCTCAGCTCAGCTTGCGCACGCGTTCGTGGGCACTGATGACATCGGTCAGGCGGATACCGAATTTCTCGTTCACCACCACCACTTCGCCGTGGGCGATGAGCGTGCCATTGACCAGCACGTCGAGCGGTTCGCCGGCCAGGCGATCGAGTTCCACCACCGAGCCCTGGTTGAGTTGCAGCAGGTTGCGGATCGCAACCTTGGTGCTGCCGATTTCAACGGTCAGCATGACCGGAATCTCGAGAATATTGTCGAGACTACCGGGCGGCAGATTGGCGGCTGCCGCATCAGCATCCAGATTGCGCATCGGTGCCGGCTGCGCGTCGCTGATGACCCCGCCCTGTTCGGCCAGGGCTGCACCCCACACGTCATCGACATCGTCCTGGGCTGCGTCGCTCATTTGATTGCTCCAAGTGAAATGGTCTGCGGCATGAGATCGCTATGACGGATGGTTTCTATGACTTTCAGTGCCTGCTTGCCTTGATGTGCGCCGTATACACCACGGAAGACCGGCACATCATCGACCCGCGCAACGATGCTGGCTGGCATGTCGATGGGCAGCACGGTGCCGGCTTTGAAATCCATGACATCGCGCAGCGACACACGCTTGCGCGTCAAGGTCGCGTTCAAGGCAACCTCGGCGGTCTTGATTTCCTCTTTCAGGATGACCGCCCAGCGTTCGTCCTTTTCCATGACATCGCCCTGCACACCGGCATCGAGCAACTCGCGTATCGGTTCGATCATCGAGTAAGGCAGGGTCACGTGCATGTAACCGGAACCCGACTCCAGGTCGATGTGGAAGGTCGACACCACCACCACTTCGCTAGGCGTGACGATGTTGGCGAACTGTGGATTGACTTCGGAATTGACGTACTCGAACTTGACCGGTAGGACCGGGTTCCACGCTTCTTCGAGATCGGCGAAGACGATGTCCAGGAAGCGCTTGACGATGCGCATCTCGGTGGTGCTGAAATCACGCCCTTCAATCTTGTTGTAGAAGCGTCCTTCACCGCCGAAGAAGCAATCGACCAGCGAGAAGATCAGCTTGGGATTGCAGATGATGAGGGCCGAACCCTTCAAGGGCCGCATGCGCACGATGTTGAGATTCGACGGCATCAACAGCGTGTGCACGTATTCACCGAACTTCGATAGCTGGACGCCTTCTAGCGAAATCACCGGCGAGCGTCTGAGCATGTCGAACAGGCTCTGGCGCAGATTGCGTGCCAGACGCTCGTTGATCATCTCAAGCGTCGGCATACGGCCGCGCACGATGCGGTCCTGGGTGGTGAAGTCGTAGGACTGAGCGGAGCCCGGCGGCAAGGCCTCGTCGACTTCGGTCTCGACTTCGCCGCTGTCGACACCCGACAGCAGCGCGTCGATTTCGTCCTGGGAAAGCAGATCGGAATTGGCCATGGCTTAGGATCCGGGCTCGCGTGTGCGGCTGATCAATGCATCACGAAGTTGGAGAAAAAGAGATCCTCCACACCAGGTTTGCCGACCTGCGCTTGCAACACCGCCTGGACCGCCGCCAGCGCTTCGGCGCGCAACTTTTCCTTGCCCTCGTTCGGCATCAGGTCTTCGTAGATCTGGCGGGACAGCAGCAAGACCAGCGCATTGCGAATGGCTGGCATGTGCTTTTCGACGGCCTTGTCGATCTCCGGGTCTTTGGTCATCACCGATAGTTCGCACTTCAGATATTTGGAGTGCCCCGCCTTGTCAGCAAAGTTGATGACGAACTCGGGTTTGATATCCATGTAGATCGCCTCATGGACGACCGCCGCCTCGGCTTTTTCTGCCGTCTCGGCCTTCTTGTCGCCGCCTTTGAGGAACACCGCCGCGCCACCGCCTATCGCGGCCAGCAACACCACGGTTGCGGCGATGATGATGAGTTTCTTGTTACCACCGGCCGGTGCGGCGACCGCTGGTGCTGCTGCTTGAGACATGTTCACGCTCCTGGATTTCGAGTTCGATGAACCCTGGTGCAATCGGCATGCCACGCCAAGGCGTGTGCAGCGTGCACCACGGAGATCTGGCGCGCCGCGTTGTTAAGCAGCTGATCTGAAAAGGCGGAGACGGTGCTTAGTGAGTTGGGGGAGGAGTCGCGCTGGAAGCGTCGGGAGCGGTTCGGACAGCGGTCTGGGGCTGAAAGGCCGTATTTATGACGCTGTCCGCAGGCCGTGCACCGCCCACGCCGACAGGTTCTTGACGCACCGCGAAGGCCCGCTCACACGAAAGCGTCGATGAGCCCGACGCGCATGCTGCGCGCCGACGCAACGGCGGCCAGTGGCGCGTGATCGAACTCACGCTCGCCACCCGCGGGCTGGCCGCTGAAGGACGAGTCGGCTGGCTGGCGCTCGGGCATCTGCGCGAAAACACCGGCCTGGCTGAGCGAGATACCGGCATCGGCAAAGGATGCGCGCAAGCGTGGCAAGGCATCGTTCAAGGCTTCGCGGGTCGCGGCATGGACGGCGGAGAGTTGAATCTTGGCTTCGTCGCCGACCAGGGTCACGCGCACTTCCACCGGCCCGAGATCAGCCGGCGTGACGGCTATCTGGGCGCTCTGGACCTGATCGCCAATCATGAAGGAGATGTGCTGGTCGAGCCTCTCGGCGAACAGCGTCGGCTGATCCATGGGCAGCGCCGCCGGCTTGGCGGCGTAGACCTGGGCCGGTGCTTCGTGAGCGCGCGCGGCATGGGCGCCGGTCAGGGCGTCCAGCACCTGGCTGGCGATAGTGTCGGCGCCCGGATGGCTGCCATGGGCGGCACCGTTGCTGCCGAGATCCGAGAGCATCGCGGTAGTGCCGCTGGAGGCAGCCCCCTCGCCATCCGTCTGCGCGCCGCGCTCGCGGCCGGTCATGGCGTCCTGCAGGGCCGCGAAAGCATTGGCGAAATCGTCCTGGGCGCCGTCGACTTCGGTGCCGCCCGGCAGCGCGGCCGACGGGGTGTCCGCCGCTGTACTGATGATGTCGCGGCACGACGCGCCCGCGATGGCAAGGGTCGGCCGCATGGCCGGCAAGTCCTGCCCGCCTTCGGTGAGCGGCGTGGGCAGGTCGCGCTTGGCCTGCGGCAGGGTGCTCTGGGCCAACAGCGCGGCGATGAAGGCATCGCTGGCTTGCGTATCGTTTTTATTGGCTTTTTCGCCGGCTTTGGCGCTGGCGGCCGGCGTCTGGCCGCTCGGCCGCACTTCCGCCGAGGCGCTGGGAGCGGCGAGAGGGGTAGGCATGGCGACGTCGATGGCGGGCATTTACTTCTCCAGGTGACTTGCGGATCGATGTACTACGAGCCGATGTCAGCAAAGCCCGTGCCACAACGTGGACGAGCAACTCGATGGCCGTGTCACAATGCCTCGTTGCCGGGCTGCGCGCCCGCCGCCGCCATGCCGAACCATAGGGAGTCCATCGCATGCACACTTCGAACCGTACCCAGGCCATGCGCCGTCGCATTCTGGTCACGGGAGGCGCCGGCTTCCTAGGTTCCCATTTGTGCGAGGCCCTGCTGGCGCGCGGTGA
>JAYWAC010000141.1:0-14194 GCA_043782755.1 Pseudomonadota bacterium
TGAACCGCCGTGAATTCACGCAATTGCTGGCACTCGCGGCGGCTGCCGGCATGGACTTGCGCGCCTCGCGCGCGCTCGCCGACGGTGACGGCACCGAGCTTTATGCAGTCGCACCTTTCGGTAACGTCAGCCTGCTGCATTACACCGATACTCACGCGCAACTGCTGCCGATCTGGTTCCGCGAGCCGTCGTTCAATCTCGGGCTCGGTGCATGGCGTGGTAAGCCACCGCATCTGACCGGCGAGAAGTTACTGTCGTTCTATGGCATCAAATCCGCCACCCGCATGGCGCATGCGCTGTCCTGTGTGGACTTCGATGCGGCGGCTCGCGTCTACGGCAAGGTGGGCGGTTATGCCCATCTGGCGACCTTGGTGCAGCGCATGCGCGCCTCCCGCCCAGGCGCGCTGTTGCTCGATGGCGGCGATACCTGGCAGGGATCGGGCACTGCCCTCTGGACGCGCGGCGCCGACATGGTCGCCGCACAGTTGGCGCTTGGCGTCGATGTGATGACCGGTCATTGGGAATTCACCTATGGCATGGCGCGCGTACAGGAATTGATCAACGGCCCGATGCACGATCATATCGCCTTCGTCGCACACAACGTGACAACAACAGACTTCGGCGACCCGGTGTTCCCGCCTTTTGTATTGCGCCAGATCAACGGTGTGACGGTGGCGATAATCGGCCAGGCCTTCCCCTACACGCCGATAGCCAATCCACGTCATCTGGTTGCCGACTGGAGTTTCGGCATCCAGGAAGAACAGGTTCAGCCCCATGTGAACGAAGCGCGCGTGCAGGGCGCGCAGGTCGTGGTGCTGCTTTCCCACAACGGCATGGACGTCGACCTCAAGCTCGCGACGCGGGTGACCGGGCTTGATGCGATTCTTGGCGGCCACACCCATGACGGCATTCCGCAACCGGTGCTGGTAAAGAATGCGACCGGCACCACCCTAGTCACCAACGCAGGCAGCAATACGAAGTTTCTTGGCGTACTCGACTTCGACGTATGCGACGGCCGCGTCAAGGACTGGCGCTACCATCTGCTGCCGGTGTTCGCCAACCTGCTGCCGGCCGATCCGGCGATGGCCAAAGTCATTACCGAACAGCGCGCACCCTATGCGGCGAAACTTAGCGAGGAACTCGCGGTGAGCGAGGGCCTCTTGTATCGGCGTGGCAATTTCAATGGCAGCTTCGATCAGCTCATCCTCGACGCGCTGATGGTGGTGCAAGGTGCCGAGATAGCGTTCTCGCCCGGTTTCCGTTGGGGCACCAGCTTGCTAGCGGGCGAAACCATCACCATGGAGCGCCTGCTCGATCAGACCGCAATCAGCTACCCGGCCGTAACGGTCAATGAATTCAGCGGGGAGCACATCAAGGCAATTCTCGAGGACGTCGCCGACAACCTTTTCAATCCCGACCCCTACTATCAGCAGGGCGGCGACATGGTGCGGGTCGGTGGCCTGAGCTACGCCTGCGAACCATCGGCAGCCATGGGCCAGCGCATTTCGGACTTACGTCTCGACGGCAAACCGCTCGATGCCGCGCGCACTTACAAGGCTGCGGGGTGGGCGTCGGTCGCAGAAAACGTGCAAGGTCCGGCCATCTGGGACGTCGTCGCTGAATATCTGCGCGCCCATCCGACTCTCCCAGCGCGCAAACTCAATCTGCCTGTGCTGCGCGGGGTCGAGGGCAATCCGGGGATCACGTGATCGGCTCCGCTGCCCGCGCATTGATATTGCTGCTGCTGGCGAATGCAGCTTTCGCAGAGCCACGCTGGCAAGCTGCGACGGTCGCGATGCAAGCCGTGCAGGTCGGAGAGCACTGTTGGTATGTCGCAGGGCGCCTCGAGGATGCCTCGCGCGAGAATCAAGGCTTCATGTCCAATGCCGGTTTCGTCGTCACCGATTCTGGAGTCGTGGTGTTCGATGCGCTGGGCTCGCCAGCCTTGGCCCAACGCCTGGTCGACATCATCCGGCAGCATACGGCGCCGCCAATCCGCCGCGTTATTATCAGCCACTACCATGCGGATCATTTCTATGGCATCCCGGCGCTGCGCTAGGTCGGCGCCGAGATCTGGGCACACACGCTCGCCCATCAATACCTCAACACTGCTGCCGCCCAGACGCGCCTGGCGGAACGACGCGCAAGGCTCGGGCCGTGGCTGGGAAAGGATTTCGAATTGCCCCTTCCTGACCGCTGGCTTAGTGAGGATGAATCATTCGAAATGGGTAGACTGCATTTCCGCCTGCAACATGTTGGCCCAGGTCATGCGCCGGAGGACCTCACCATGCTGGTCGAGGAAGATGGCGTGGTGTTTGCCGGCGATACCATCTATGCCGGGCGGCTACCTTTTGTCGGCAATGCCGACACCGCACTGTGGCTGCAGGCCATCGAGCGTTTGCTCAAGATCCCAGCACGAGTATTGGTGCCCGGCCATGGCTCAGCTTCCTATGCACTGCGAAACGATCTGCGGCTGACCTATGATTATCTGTCGTTCTTGCGCACGGAAATGGGTCGCGCGGTCGCTGACTTCCAATCCTTCGATAACGCCTACGCGGCTGTCAAATGGGAGCGTTTCGCGGGCCTGCCCGCCTTCGCTGCTGCGAATCACGGCAATGCTTATAACGTTTACTTACAGCTCGAACAGGAGACGCTACATCCATGAACGACGCTCGCAAATCAGGGCAGGCTCTGTCGAACGACGCCTCGGCGTCGAGAGAAGTATCCGACTCCAACGCCCTTGATGGTCACAAACGGAGCATGGTAACGCGCCTGCGACGGGTCGAAGGCCAACTGCGCGGCGTACAGAACATGATCGAGCAGAACGCGGGCTGCGAAGCGGTCGCCCAACAGATCGCCGCAGCTCGGCGCGCGCTCGATCGTGCTTTCTATGAAATGGTTGCCTGCGCGATGGAAGCCGAACTTGACGGTGCGGAAGACCTGATCACCGCCAAGGCCGCTGGCGCACTCATGGCGCGGATACTGGCGAAATACGGCTAATGTCCTAGCTTTGGAGAAAACCGAAATGAGCAAGTCATTGAAGGACTTCGTCACCGAGTCCAAGAGCCGTATCCGCGAAATCAGCGCGGAGGATGCCGCCGCCGCCCTCAAGACCGATACAACTATAATCGTGCTCGACGTTCGTGAGCCGCCGGAATGGGCAGAAGCTCATCTGTCCGAAGCGCTCCTTGTCCCTCGCGGTATGCTCGAGGCGAAGGCCGACCTGGACTACCCCAATCGTGAGCAGCGCCTCAACAATCGTGATCAAGCGATCGTCGTTCATTGCGCAAGCGGCGCTCGTAGCGCTCTCGCCGCCGACACCCTGCAACAAATGGGCTTTTCGAATGTCCGCTCAATGGCCGGAGGGATCTCTGCGTGGATCGCAGCTGGACTTCCGGTGGTTCGCGGAATCGAAGCCTGACGACAAGCAAGTTCGTCGGCCGGTAGTACGCCGCCCGAGTGATCGTGCCCGCCACCGGTGAACACCCTGTTAAGCGAATAAGGTACGCAACAGAGGTGGATCATGACCAGACGAACACCGAGCGAGACGAAGGTTCGAACCCAGCATTCCCAGTCCTTCAAGGTCGAGGCATTGGGCTTTGCCGAGAAGGTGGGTCTAGCGCAGGCCGCAGCTGATTTAGCCTCTCATTTTCAGCAGGTAGATCCAGAAGCGTTCTTGGACGATGTCCGATATTGCGCAGCACATGGCCGTGGGAAGCTTTCAACCGAATATTATTGGTAGCCCAACGACCGTCGCTGACGAACTGGAACGATGGATGGAGTACGGCGACCTCGACGGTTTCAATCTGGTCCCCGCAGTCCAACCAGGAGGCTTCAGCGATTTCGTTCAACTCGTCGTACCAGAACTCCAACGCCGCAGATGCATGGAAACGCGCTACGACGGGCAGACCCGGCGCGAAATCCACTTCGGGCCGAACCATGTTCGCCTTCCGCCTGAACATGCCGTCTATAAGGCACTGCCGGCATGGACGGCCGACGCCGCAGCGGCGCATACCAAGTGAGGTCGGCCTCGCCAGTGCTAGCGGTCAAGCAGGTTTGCCGAACGCGACGGATGACGTTCGTTGCGTTCGGCATCGAGCCAGCTTGCTGGCCCGAGTCCTGAACACTCGTGCTGCGTCTAGCCAGAAAGCTTTGACAGCCGCGCAATGTGCCGTACGTACATCAACGAGCGCCGATCACGCCAACGATGCCGAGGCCGGAATGCCGCCGTTCAGTTCCGCGACGCCCGATTCGCGGTTGTGTTCTGCGATGACTTTCAGCTCATCAGTGGTTGCCCATTTGGCATCCCATTCCTTCAACATCGGGATCATCAGCTTCCAGAACAACGGCGGGATCCAAGACACCAGCGTCATCGTCAGATAACCGTAAGGTGCTAAGGGCATGTCCTTGTAATGGAAAAGATAGTAGGGCGTGTCGTTCTCATGGTGAGAACCATGACGCCCTAAATTGAAAGTGAAGTGATTGCTTAACGGATTGATGCTCGAGAAGGTGTTGCGCGTAGTGATCTTGGCGTTAGGCAGCCGAATTAAACCGTAATGGGAAAAGAAATTCAGCCCCTCGAGAATATATTTCGAAAAGCACGCAGCAAGGAACCATACGGCAACACCGCGCAAGCCAGCGCCGACGTACACGAAGCCCACAATCAGTGCGCCACGTGCCCAGGCCTGCAGTACGCGGTTGTAGGGCGACCACCACCGCTTGTTCAGAGCTTCCATGCGGCGTTTCTCGATACCCAAGCCCCCCGCCCACTGATGCCATGTCCCGCGCACCAGGAACTCGTAAAAGCCAACGCCGCGTTTGGGGGAAACCGGGTCAATTGACGGATAGCCCAATTGCTTGTGATGCCCATAGACGTGCTCCGTTGCGAAATTTCCACCGAAGCTCAAGGCAAAATCCCAGCGACCAAACCACATATCCAGCGGATTGCCGGTTCGATGGATAAGTTCGTGAGATGCGGAAATACCGCTGACACCGAGCAGACCGCCGAGCGACATGCCTACGCCGACTAGATCAAATGCCGTATTGGCAGCTCGCGCGGCGAACACGTCGTGCACAATGCCGACGTTTGCGAGCCACGCATTGACCAGCTGTCCGAAGCCCAGCAGATCCCGTTCGCTCGCCACCCAGACCGCCACAAAGGTGACGGCGAAATGTCCGAGGACCACCGAATACAAAATCAAGTCGTGAATGATCGGATAGTGATAGACGGGATTAGTATCGTCTCGAAAATTTTTGGTGACGACCTCACCGCCAACGCCGACGACGAACAGAAAGACGACGCTGCTCCAAGTCCACCAACCGCCGGCTAGCAGCCCAGCAATGGCGACTAGAAACCAGGCCCAGTGGATGTAGGCGAATCGAAGATATTTCCACATAAGCTTCACTCCCCGTGTCTTATGTGCATCGCAATACGATTGAATCGCGTCGCGACACCCGTCACTCATGCAGTGCCCGGACTTTGGATGGCCATCCCATGAACGGCCATCGCCATCGTTGCGCGGCCGCCAAAACCACGCATTTCTTTCGCGGTTTCTGCCCGCGACCCGTCCTGTGATCCTCGCTACGCGGGCACACTCCAGTCAGCAGTGAGCACCCGATGCGTGCCAAAAACGACAAGATTGTCATTTTATGACGCGCATCGTATCTTCCCTCTCGACCGAGGAGCTTGTCAAACATGAGTGCGACCTGCTGCCTCGGCGCGTCATCGACGAAGAAGGAATACGTCGAAGGTCGGATTGCTCTGCCCGCGGTGCAGCGCGAAATTGCGCCGCTTCCGCGCGCTACCGCATCCAAATCTGCGCGAAATTCGACACCGGTGGTGCGTGAAAAGACCCCTTGTGAACCGCTTGCGGATACGAATAGGAGATGACGCGATGACCCGCAGTACAAAACTCGAGGTCCCGGTCGGCCATTCATTGCACCATGTCGTGTGCCCGCATGACTGCCCCGATACCTGCTCGATGCTCGTTACTCGTGACGATGCGACCGGTCGCGCCGTTGCCCTGCGCGGCGATCCCACCCACCCCATCACGCGCGGGCATCTGTGCAACAAGGTCAATCACTACCTCGACTTCGTCTACAACGACAAACGTGTGTTGTTTCCCCATCGAAGGATAGGCGCAAAGGGACCCGGCGCGCGCTTCGAGCGTATCTCCTGGGACACCGCGCTCGACGTCGTGACGGAGAATTTCACGCACATCATCTCCACCTATGGGGCGGAGGCGATTCAACCGTTCAACTTTTCCGGCACCTTGGGCCAGATCGGATATTGGACGCTCGATAATCGCTTCTGGAACAAGATGGGCGCGGCGCGTCTGGAGATGTCGATATGCATCCACGCGGCATTCTGGGCTTGCATGCATACCTATGGCTCGGCCAACGGTCCGGACATTGCGATGGCGTCACGAGACGCCGAAATAATGATCCTATGGGGTGTCAATCCGGTGAGTACTGGCGTCCATGCGATGCCCTTCGTGCGCGAGGCACAGGAGCGCGGATGTCAGGTGATTGCCATAGACCCGCGTCCCACCCGTACTACAGGCATGGCAGATTGGCATCTACAGCCCCGTCCGGGCACCGATGCAGCGCTCGCGCTGGGCATGATGAAAGTCATCGTCGACAGAAAAATGCATGACCTGGATTTCCTCGAAACCCACACGCGGGGGTGGCGCGAACTTATTGAGACTCGGCTGCCGCAATACCCGCTGGAACGTGTTGCGCAAATCACCGGCCTCGCCGTCACAGACATCGAACGACTTGCGCTCACCTATGGCGGCACGCGCAAGAGCTATATACGTGCCGGACACGGTATGAATCGGCATCAGAACTCAGGACAGATGTGCCGCGCCGTGCTCTTGCTGCCCGCCATCACGGGTGCTTGGCGCGAACGCTGCGGCGGCGCCGGCTTCGGTCGTCTCGAAGAGAACTGGAATCCGTTCTTTCGCAACGATATCCAACGTTTCGATCTCGGTAACCGGGATAAATCCCGCATCGTCAATATGGTGCAGATGGCCCGCGCCTTGACCGACAACATTGGCTGGGAGGGGCAAATACTCGATCCTCCGATAAAGTGTCTATTCGTCTATAACTCAGATCCGGCGAACTGCGTGCCCAATTCGCTTGGTATGCGCCGCGGAATGATGCGCGACGATTTGTTTACCGTTGTCCATGACACGATGTGGACGGACTCCTGCGATTATGCCGACATCGTTCTACCTGCGGACACTCAGCTTGAGCGAACAGATTTCCACGGTTCTTATGGCTACTATCACTATGCGATGAATCGCCCGGTGATCGCACCGCTCGGTGAGAGCGTGAGTAACGCAGATCTCTTTCGCCGACTTGCGCATTGCATGGGCTACACCGACACCAGCGGTAATGCCTTTACCCAAACGGACGAAGAGATCATCCGCGACCATTTTCTGGACGGAAGCCAAAATCCACTGGTAGACGGCATCGAATTTGACCGCCTTATCGAGAATGGCTGGGCGCTGGCCAATTACGAACACCCTGCACGACGATACCTCGAACGTGGTTGGCCGACAGCCGATGGCAAGATTCAGATCTGGTCGGATACTCTCGCCGCCGAGGGCATCGACCCACTTCCGGCTCACGTTGCCGAATTCGAAGGCCAGGAAGATCCCTTACGGGCGCGATTTCCGCTTCAGGTCCTGAGCACGGCCAGTCATTATTTCATTGGCGATTCATTTCAGACCGTCGAGCGTCTGCGGGCCATGCACTCGCGGCCGACTTTCGAAATCAATGTCGAAGAAGCCCGTCAGCGGGATATCCAGGACGGCGATTTTTGCCGGCTTTTTAACGACCGTGGCGAGACTTTCGGCTACGCCTTGATTCTGCATGGCATGCTGCCTGGTGTGATTGGTACACAGAAGCAGTTGAAGGGCAGTGCAACGCCGGGCGGCGCCAACGTCAACGCGTTGAATACCGAAGTCCTGACGGATTTCGGCTACGCCCCTTCGTTTTATTCGGTACTCGCGGAAATCGAAAAGGTCGACGCGGGGGCGCTGGACAGAATACGACTCGCCGGCTTGGGAGGCCGGGCCAATTATCTGCGCAGATGGCGCGCGGGCAATCCCGATTTCAATTGGGACGATGATGCCATCCTGGCCGAAGCCCGCGCCACCCATCCTGGCCTATTCGATGAATAATGCTTATGCATACCGTCCCCCACGACCCGCTTTCCCTAACAGTGCCGCGCAGTACCATCAACACTCGACGAGTCGTGCGATGCGCAGGCCGAATTACGCGCATGCGGCAGCTGGATCACGACACTTACGAATTGGTGATCACGACGGCGCACGGTAGCCCGACGCTATGCGCACGCGCTGGCCAGTTCGCGACACTGACGGTTCCCGGTGTGAAGCGTCCGCGATCCTATTCGTTTGCGCGAGACCCACAACGCGAACATCCGGGGGACCATACATTTTTCATTCGACTTGTTCCGGGCGGCGAGATGTCCTCATGGCTCGCGGCCAAGAATAGAACCGGCGAATGCGTGGAAATCTCCGGACCGATGGGCGCATTTACACTGGACGACGGTGATCTGCCGATGCTGTTCGTGGCTGGTGGCAGCGGCATGAGCGCTGTCAAAGCATTGGCCGAGGAAGCTAGCCGACGTCGCTTGGTGCGTGATTGCCTGTTTCTCTATGGCGCCCGCACCCAGCGCGACCTCTACGCGCAAGGGGATGTCGCGGGGCTGACGGCCGCTTGGGCAGCGGGCAAGCGCATGGAGTTCGTGGCAGTTCTTTCGGACGAACCCGCCGGCAGTTCCTGGAGCGGACCCCGCGGTATGGTCGCCGATTACCTGCGCATCAATTACCTCGGCAAGGATCCGTGGCAACCCGGTCGGTTCAAAGCCTGGCTATGCGGCCCCCCACCCATGGTGGAAGCCGCTAACTCTATCTTGCGTAATGGCGGCGCACTACCGTCTGACATCTATTGCGATGTGTTTGCCGATGCGCGATCAACTGCCCCTGTCATCGACAATCGTCGCTGCGTCCTGTGTGACGAATGTCTGCTCGTGAAGCCAGTCGCGGACTGCATCGTCGAGACTAATCTTCGGGCACACGCCGGCATCGCGAGGAGCGGGGAGTGCGATACATTGCTTAAGCCCACACACACTGCGGGACTCTATTACAATGCTTTGGTCATTGACGATGCTCACTGCATACGGTGCTACGCCTGCGTTAAGGCTTGTCCGCACGACGCGATCAAGGTCGCGGACTGATACAAGGCGCTCGACGACGTCAACGACACGCGGTTCAAGGCTCAATCGCAAGCAACTCGGCGAGTGTTCGATCGATGAAATGCTTGTCCTCTGCGGCCACGCCCAACATGCCGAAATGCCCCCAGCTTGTGGGGATCGGCTTGAGCGTACTGCGTGGGGTAAGCAGGTGCTCGGCTCGACATTCCTCTACCGTAAACATCATGTCCTCGGCAAACGGCATATTCCATACCACGGCCGTAATCCGCGCCAGCGCCGCTGCAAGATCGCCCTCGGTATGCAAGGACACATCGGCATTCTGCCATTTGCCCAGAAGACTGAGCAGGGCATTCGGATCCATGGGTGCGAACCAGGCTTCCCAGAAGCCACTCAAGAATTCGTCGAGTGAAGAAAAGCCGACGTCGCGCCACCTTTCACGCGCATAGAACGCTTTCGACAATCCTGATTGCGCGAAGAAATGACCAAGTAATCTAAGTCCTGCGGAAACAGCGTGCGGCTCGGTATAACACCCGCCCGACCAGGCCGGGTCCGATTTGATCATCGCCATCGCATTACCGACAAACAAATGGTTGTGCGCGGTACCGCGGGCGGTGCCGCCTATCGGTGCCGCGCGACGCACCATGTGAGGATATTGCACGGCCCATTCGAATGTCTGCTGTGCTCCCATAGACCACCCTAGTACCAGTTCCAGGCGTTCGATTCCGAACCTTTCCGTCACCAGCCGGTGTTGAGCGCGCACGTCGTCGGCAATAGTCACGTCAGGAAAATCATTCATTGCAATCGGGGGCGGCGAATTGTGCGGCGAACTCGAGATACCATTGCCCAGCATGTTCGGAAAGATGACGAAGTAGCGCGCCGGATCAAGCGCGAGGCCTTCATCGACGTACATTTGCATGTGCTTGCTGGTGCCCGAAAACATATGCGGAAACAGCACCGCATTGTCCTTGTTCGCGTTGAGCATTCCCAGGGTTGCGAAGGCCAGTTTAGCGTCTGGAATTTGCCCCCCGCGGTCGAGGGGAAAGTCGCCCAGCGCGAAATTTTCATAGGGACCATGGTTCTGCTGGGAGTAGAAATCGTTATCTAGCGGCATAAGCCCCCCTAGGATTTACGTGAATCTCGAATGATTTCAGGCCGGCTGAAGGCCCTTACTTCCGGCAATGAACTGCGAAATGGTTCGACCTCTACCAGACAACTGTGCGCCGTCGGTCCCTGTCCCAGCCGCGATGTCCCGACATCCCGTGTAAGGACATTCGGATTGCCGTGAACGTCGAGACTACTCCCATCGTCCATATCGACGGGGTCGTACCATGCACCGGTGGCGATCTGGATCACGCCGCGACTGATATCCTCACTGAGCACCGCGCCTGCGAGGCAAGCGCCACGGTCGTTGAAGATTCGAACGATCATGTTCGCTTCGATACCTCGAGCACTGGCATCGGTCGGGTGTAGCGTCACTGGCTCTCGCCCAGCTATCTTCGTCTCTCGACTTAACGCGGCGAAATCGAGCTGGCTGTGCAGCCGTGGCGCCGGCTGATTTGATATGAGGTGCAGTGGATAATCTGCGGTGCGCGGCGCTCCCAGCCACTCCTGCTTGTCTAGCCACACTGGATGACCCGGACAATCGTCGTAGCCAAACGCAGCAATGGTTGCTGAGTAGATTTCGATAAGTCCCGACGGTGTGCCCAGTGGATGAGCATGCGGATCATCACGAAAAGCCTCGAACATCAACGGCAGTTCGTCGAGTTGAGCTGCTATGGAAAAATGCTCGCCCGCCCAGAACGTCTCGAATTCCGGCAGTTCGACACCGTACGTCGCCGCTCTATGTCTGGAGTTGTCGTAAATGTGTCGTACCCATTGCATCTCATCTCGCCCTTCAGTGAACTGATCTGCGAAGCCCAGTCGTCCGGCCAAGAGGGCAAACGCATCGTAGTCGCTACGCGAGTTTGCGTAAGGCGACACTGCGCGCGGCATCGGCGAAACATAATGGTCGAACGTATTGAAGGCGACGTCGTTTCGCTCTAATGAGGTCGTGATCGGAAACACGATATCGGCATGACGGGCTGTGGCCGTCCATACCTGCTCGTTGACAATGACGCACTCCGGACGCTCCCAGGCTGCGCGTAATCGATTCAAATCCTGGTGATGGTGAAAAGGGTTACCCCCGCACCAATAGATGAGCTGGATCTCTGGATACACAAGTCGACGGCCATCGTAATCGAAAGCCTCTCCCGGCTTTTCCAGCATATCGGTAATGCGTGCGACAGGAATCATGGAATCTATCGGGTTTTCGCCCTGCTCGAAGCTTCCCCAATGAAAGGGAATAAGCCGCCGCCCCATGAAGCCAATGGTATGCAACGACCCAACGCCGTGACCGATACCTGCGCCGGGCAATCCGATTTGACCAAGCATGGCCAACAGGGCGATGCCGACCCAGAACGGTTGCTCACCATGTTCGGCGCGCTGCAGGGCCCAGCCCATTGGAACGAAAGTGCGCTTATGGGCAATTAAATGCGCAAGTTCGCGGACTGTTTGCGCTGGGACCGCGGTCAGGGCTGCTGACCACTCGGCGGACTTCGGTCGACCATCCTTTCGACCGAGTAGATATTCTTCGAAACGCGCAAAACCTACCGTGTAGCGTTCGAGGAAAGCTCGGTCGTGGAGGTTCTCGACCAGCAGTGTGTGACACAGTGCGAGAATGAGCGCGGTGTCAGTGGTCGGCCTGATCGGTATCCAGCGCGCGTCGAGGGTCTCGGGCAGATCGCCGCGGATCGGACTGATATTGATGAACTGCACGCCGGCGCGACGACACGCGTGCAATTGGTCGGGCGCCGTATGAGCACCTGGACCACCCATGACGACCTGCAGGTTCTTTGGGCTGACACCACTGAAACAGAGCACCACCTCGCCGTGATCGCGCACGTCGTCCCACGGCGTTGTGTTGAGGAACAAAGTGTAAAGATCGCTGCCCAGGACATGAGGTAGAAGCACCTCACCGGCCGCCGCCGAATAGGTGCGATCTGATTCGGTGTAGCCACCGAACATCTTGAGGAAACGATGCAATTGGCTCTGCGAATGGTGGAAGCGCCCGGCGCTTGCCCAACCGTACGAGCCGCCATAGATAGCCGCGTTTCCATAAGCCGCTTTAATGCGCTGCAATGCCTCCGCCGCGAGATCGACCGCTTGGTCCCAGCTCACTTCAACGAAAGGTTCGCGGCCACGTCCTCGACCTCCAGCGCGAGCTCCCTTTTCGAGATAACTCTTGCGTACCATCGGGCTGTCGATCCGGACCGCCGGATTGCGGCTCTCCAGCAGCGACTGCCCGATAGGCGACGGGTGTGGATCGTCGCTGCAATTGTGCACCGCGATCAGTTCGTCGCCGCGCGTCTCGACGAGGAAATTGCCCCAGTGCGTCACGGTCGGCGTCAGGCGGCTGGGCGGAGTCATCGGTTATGTTCCTGTGCGCCTGGTGTTCATCCACGGCCCCGCTAAACAGAACCATCCGGATTGACATTCCTTGAGCTCGCGTCAAGGAATTTATCGAAAAATATCCCGCTTTTGTTCATCCCCATTCTGCATAGACGGTCCATTGCCGCATCTACCATGGCCGGCGGCCCGCATAGGTAGCCCTGGTCATCCGCGCGGAAGCTTTGGATTCCGGTCACCGATGGGATGACATCGGTCACCAACCCCCGCACGCCGTTCCATGCACTGCCAGCTGGCTCATGGGAGAGCACTGGCGCTAGGGTAAATCGTCCTGCCCACCGGCGACCGATCTCGGCAAGCTCATCGAGATAGTAGAGATCGTGGACATAACGCGCACCGAACAGCACGATACACTCGCGTGTCTCATCACTCCGCACCGCATCCTCCAGTAGCGCGAAAATCGGCGCGAGCCCGCTGCCACCGGCGATACATATCATGCGCCCCACACCCTCACGCCGATGGAAGTCGCCAAACGGGCCCCGCAGCTCTAACTGTTCACCGATGCGAGACGAAGCAAAGAGCCAATCCGTGAACTCGCCGCCAGGGACATGTCGCACGAAGAACGCCACCTGTCGACCGTCCCCGGCATTCGGATTACGCGTGAAGGAATAACTCCGCGCTTCAGCGAGATGATTCGGTCTCACGTCAACATATTGCCCGGCCTTGGCGGCCAGGAATGCCGGCCGTTCCAGGGCGACGGCCATTTCGACGATATCGTGAGTGAGCGACCGAACCTCACTAATTCTCCCCCGCAAAGTGTCTAGCGAGATCTGACCATTGCCGAGTTGTATCTCAACAACCACGTCGCCTTTCAGCAACGACTGACAAGCCAGTATCGCGCCCGCGCGAATGTCCTCCGGCGAGAGCGTGTAGACAAAGTCAGTAAGGGGTTTGATGCGACCACTTTTCAGCAGGCAACGGCAGGTTCCGCAGCTACCGACGCGGCAATCGTGTGGCCAGTCGAGGCCCGCGTCGAGAGCGGCGGTCAGCAACCGCTGGCCTCCCTTGACCGTTAATACCTTCCCAGTCGGCTGGATAGTCGCCGAATAGTCGCGCTTCCTAAGAAACTCGAACATTTCCCGCGTCCGCTTGAAGCCACATGTCAACTGGCCGTGACGACGTCCAACATCCCGATTTCCGCAAAACGCCACGGTTCCAAGTGTGTACCAAGTACACAGCTGGCACGGCTATCGCTAGGTGTCGCTCCACTCTATGTGTTATTCAGGGCTGCGCCGCGACGTGCACTTCGGCTGCGGGTTGGGCGGCATACAGGGCGCGTGCGCCAAAGCGCATCTGATGGGGACGACCGAGCTTGGCGGCGATGAAGTCGATGGTGAACTTCTGCTTCAACTGTTCGCCGTCCCAGCCGTAGGCTTTGAAGTACTGCACGTCGCCGGCCTTGCCTTCTTTCTTGTCCCAGTTGCCGAGCAGCGAAGAGGTGTAATA
>JAYWAC010000142.1:0-13970 GCA_043782755.1 Pseudomonadota bacterium
TTGGCGCCGGTGTACCAGGAGTTGGTGCGCATCATGAGTGTCGCGTTGGCAACCTCGTCATGATGTGTGACCCACTCCGTCTCCTTCTCGATGGTCGGCTCGATGATCGTCTTGTCGTGCGCGCGGAGATAGGCAATGCAATCGCTGACCCAGTCGACTTGCTGTTGCAGACAAGTGGCCATGTTGCAGAACGCTGTCGATGGCGCGAGCGGACCGGCGACGGTGAAGAGATTGGGAAAGCCATGCACCTGCAGGCCAAGGGTCGAGCGGATGTCCTTGTGCCACAAGTCGGTCAAGGACCGCCCGTCGCGGCCGTGCACGTCCATGCGTGACAGCGCGCCGGTGCCGGCATCAAAACCGGTAGCCAAGATCACCACGTCGAGTTCGAACTCGCGACCGCTCACCACCAGGCCGTGCTCCGTGAAGCGCTCGATGGGCGTGGCGCGCACGTCGATGAGTTCGACGTTGTCGCGATTGAACGTATCGTAATAGCCCTTCTCGAGCGGCACGCGGTAAGTGCCGAAGCCGTAGGCGGACGGCACCACGATCGCGGCGACCGCTGGGTTCTTGATGCGGGCACGGATCTTGGCGCGCACGAATTCGGAGATCTCCTGATTGATGTCCTCATCGACCAGGGTTTCGGTAAAGCCGCCGACCCAGAATGACAGCGAGCCATCAGCCCACAGCTGCTCCAGCGCTTCAATGCGCTGCTCGGCGGTCAGGGAGCGATAGGGCGGCAGTTCGAAATCAAAGGCGAAGCCGGCGAAGGTGTGGTGGACCTTGTTGCGAAACTCAGGATATTGCGCGCGCCACCCTGCGAAGGCCGCAGCGTCGTAGCGATCGTTACGCATCGGCACGGCGTATTGCGCGGTGCGCTGGAACACCTTGAGTTCCGCGACCTCGCCAGCAATGGTCTGGATGACCTGGATGCCGGTGGCGCCGGTGCCGACCACGCCGACACGTTTGCCTGCGAGATCCAGACCTTCGCGGGGCCAGCGTGCCGTATGCGCGATCTTTCCCTTGAAGCGCTCATGTCCCGGAAAGGGCGGCACCACCGGCGCCGACAACATGCCCGAGCAACTCACGAAATACTGCGCGGTCCAGCGTTCGCCGGCCTCGCTTTGCAAGGTCCAACATCGCGTCGCTTCGTCCCAGTGCGCGTGTGTGATACGCGTGTTGAATTGGATGTCCTTGCGCAGCGCGAATTTGTCGGCGACAAAATTCAAGTAGCGCTCGGTCTCAGCCTGGGCGGGAAAGCGTTCGCTCCAGTCCCATTCATTGAGCAGTTCATCGGAGAACCAATACTGATAGACATAGGACTGCGAATCGACACGCGCACCGGGATACCTGTTCCAGTACCAGGTGCCGCCGACCTCGCTGGCGGCATCGAAGGCACGCACCTTGAGTCCCATCTCGCGCAGGCGATAGAGCTGGTACAGGCCGGCGATGCCCGCGCCGACGACGAGCGCATCAAAGTGCTGGGTTTCAGTCTTAAGGGTGGATGTTTGCGGCACGGTCTTATTCCTCGGTCACGGGTCAGCGGCGGATCACCGCAAGATCGGACGCGCAGTATCCGTATCCCGTCGATTGACAGGTAGTCGTGAACGGTGACAATCGGGGGGTTAATTTATGACAAAGCCGCCAAAGCCTATGCCCGGCGATCCAATCGCGACCATTCTGATCCCGAATACCTACGTGCGCCTGCTGGCCCAGGAGTTCGAAGACCACGCCGCGCTGGCCGCTGGCACGGGCATCGCGCCCGAAGACTTGGCTCAATACCCGCACCCGGTCAGCGTGCGGCAGCACCTGCGTTGCATCAGCAACGCCCTGCCCCTGCGGTCGACGCCGGACTGGCATCTGAAATGGGGAAAGCGCATGGCCGAGAACTTCCACGGCGCGGTCACCTTGGCCTGGCTGACCGCGCCGACCCTCGGCGACGGCCTCGACGCGTTCATCAAGTACATGCCGAGCCGCATTCCCTACCTCGACTGGCGGGGCCGCCGTGACGGCGGGAATTTTCGCTGCGAACTGACGCCGCTGCTGGACCTCGGTCCGGTGAAGCAGATGCTGATCGAAATCCCGATCATCGTCATGCATGAATACGTGCGTGTAGTGCGTAACGGTCCGGCCACCGCTGCGCGCATAGAGTTCGCCCACGCGCCGCCCACCTATCGCGAGCGTTACGCGGCCTGGTTCGACTGTCCGGTGACATTTGAATGCGGCGGCAATGCCTTCGTCATTCCGGCCGCTTGGCGCAGGGTGATCAATGTCGATTTTGACGAAGGTGCCTGGCACAGCGCACTGGCGCGCTGCGAAGCCGCGCTGCAGACCGGTAGCACGGCCGATACCGCGACCCGCATCGTCAGACTGTTGGAAGATCTGCTCGCGCAGCCCGCGATTGCCGCGTTGCCCTCGCTCGACGGTGTGGCTCAACGTCTGCATCTCTCCTCGCGTACGGTCATTCGGCGCCTGCGCGCCCAGGGCACCACTTATCAGGCGGTGCTCGACACCGCTTTGAAAGCGCGCGCGCAGACCTTGCTCGCCAAGCCAAGCGCGCGCGTGCAGGACATCGCGGTCTGCCTCGGTTATGCGGACTCGGCCAGCTTCCGCAAAGCCTTTCGGCGCTGGTTCGGGACCACGCCGGGTGCATGGCGTCAGCGTGGAAGTTGAACGCGCGGCGTGTGCTAGCAAGCTCTTCGCAGGCCGTAGCCAACTCCGAGTGCACCACTCCATGCTCGGGCCAGGCGGAGACTAGGGCTGCCTGAGCTGCTCTTTCATGGCCGATCACATAGATGACTGAATCTGCATCTGGCGCATCGCGATGTCAGCTACCTCGCCGTATCGCGTGCGCCGCTCCATATAGCTTGCACGCTTCCAGCGCCGCATGGGCTGGTAGTTCCAGTGGGTGTCATCGCCCTTCGACGCATTACGTGGCTTTTGTCAAAACGGCCAGAATCGACTGGAACTGATCGCTTTTACATTAGTTCCGACCGCCTAAAGGTGGCGTGAAAGGTATCGATGCGCGGCCCGCTGCCGCTCGCCGCGTCCGCTTATTTGCGCAAAACTGTTGAAGTTGTCATTTTTTTTGTGATAAGAATATCACCAACAGTTCTAAGCGCCGGCGACGGGGAGCAGGATGGGCGGAAGCGGACAGGTGGACCTGCGCCCAGTGCACGCCGTTGCGAGTGGTGCCTGGACCGCTTTCGGCGTGGCTGCGATGGTGGCGACGACCATGGCGGCCTTTGCCGCGAATTCGGTGATCTGCCGCCTCGCGCTGGGCGGCGGCCTGATCGACGCGCCGCGCTTCACCGCCGTCCGCCTGCTGAGCGGCGCGGCAATGCTGGCGCTGTTTACCCTCGAGCAGCCCCAAGTCGCTGAGCGCGGTCGCTTCGACCCTTGGGCCGCCGCCCTGTTCGTCTACGCCGCGGCCTTTTCTTTTGCCTACCTTGATCTCGCGGCCGGCGTCGGGGCGCTGCTGCTGTTCGGCGCGGGGCTCGCACGCGGTGAGCGGCTCGCGCCGCTTGCGAGCGTAGGCCTGTTACTCGCGCTCGGAGGGCTCGGTGCCTACCTCGCGCCAAGCGGCGGCGTAGGGCCGAGCAGGGCTGCGTTGAGCATGTTGCTCGCTGGCGCCGCCTGGGGCCTGTACTCGTTGCGCGGCGCGAAGCAAGCTGACCCGGTGATCGCCACGGTCTGGAATTTTATTGCCACGGTGCCCGCCGCCTTCCTGCTTCTCGCGCTGCCGCGTGGCAACGCCACCTTCAGTGCTGACGGCTTCGTGCTCGCCGTGCTATCGGGGGCGGTGACTTCGGGTCTCGGCTACGTGCTGTGGTATCGCGTGCTGGCGCGCATTCCGGCCATTACCGCCGCAGTGGTGCAACTGTGCGTGCCGCTGCTGGCGGCGGCGTTCGGCGTGGCGCTGCTCGGCGAGCATTTCACGCCGCGGCTCGCGCTCGCGGGCGCGGCCGTGCTGGGCAGCATAGGCCTAGTCATACTCGGCCGCAGGATGGCGCCGACGACAGCACGACGCTGATCGAGGCCAGACGTAACGCATGGGACCGCCGACGCACTCAAGACAGCGACGTCGATTCCTGCGCGGCAGCGGCGGCCTAGCGGCCGGGCTGCTGGGCCTCGGCCTCGGCAGCGGCGCCCAAGGCGCGCCGCTGCCACGCGTGCCTGGGCTGCCCGTCAGCGGCTATGGTCAGCGCGCGCGCTTCGAGAGCACGAAGCGCTGGCTGACGCCGGCGCGCTATCTCAGCAGCACCGCGTCCTGGTCGCCGTTAGGCGATCAGCTCGGCGTTATCACACCCTCGGCCTTGCACTACGAGCGACATCACGCCGGCGTGCCGGACATCGACCCCGCCGCCCATCGCCTGCTGATCCACGGCTTGGTGCAGCGACCGCTGGAATTCAGCCTGGAGGATCTCAGGCGTTTTCCTGTGACAGAACGCATCTGCTTTCTCGAATGCTCGGGCAACAGTTATCGCGAGTGGCGCGGCCCGGGGGGCGTGGACGTGCAGCAGACCCACGGCCTCACGTCCTGCAGCGCGTGGAGCGGCGTACTGTTGCGCGATCTCCTCGCCGAAAGCGGCCTCATGCCCGAGGCGCAGTGGCTGGTGGCGGAGGGCGCCGACGCGGCGCGTCTCACGCGCAGCCTGCCGCTCGCCAAGGCGCTGGACGACACCTTGATTGCATACGGCCAGAACGGCGAGGCGCTGCGTCCCGAACAAGGCTATCCACTGCGCCTGCTCGTGCCGGGCTATGAGGGTAGCATCAGCGTGAAATGGCTGAGCCGCCTCAAGCTCGCCAGCGAGCCGGTCTACAGCCGTGAGGAGACTTCGAAGTACACCGACCTCATGCCTGACGGTCGTGCCCGGGCTTTCACGCTGGGCATGGACGCGAAGTCGGTGATCACCGCGCCCTCACCGGGCAGGGCGTTGCTTGCGCGCGGCTTTCAGGAAATCCGCGGACTCGCCTGGTCGGGGCGCGGGCGAGTGACGCGGGTCGAAGTCAGCGTCGATGGCGGCCAACACTGGCAGGACGCGACAGTGCATGGCCCCGTGCTGCTGGTGTGTCACACGCGTTTCACGTTGCCGTGGCACTTCGACAGTGAAGCAGCCGTGCTCGCGAGTCGTTGCACCGACGAGACCGGTTATGTGCAGCCGAGCCGCGAAGCGCTGGTCGCGGCTCGCGGTCTCAATTCCTTCTATCACTACAACGCCATTCAGCAGTGGCGCGTGGACGGCGACGGCAGCGTGCACAATGCGTAAGCGCGCGTGGCTATTGGCAGCTATCTTTGCGGCGGCTGCGGTGCACGCCGAAGAGTTCGGTCTCGGTCACGTGCCGGACGCGGAAACATTACGCACTGCCGACAGTGCCATCGGTCCGCGCGGCGCGGAATTGCCGCCTGGGCGCGGCAGCGTGGCCGAGGGTGCGCAACTCTACGCGCAGCAATGCGCAGCCTGCCACGGCGCCACCGGCCGAGAGGGTCCGGACCCGGTGCTAATGGGCGGGCAGGGGTCGCTAGCTGGCGACAAGCCCATCCAGACCATCGGCAGTTTCTGGCCCTACGCAACCACGGTGTTCGACTATATCCGTCGTGCCATGCCTTTCACCGCGCCGGGTTCATTGAGCAACGAACAGGTCTACGCGCTAACTGCTTTCCTGCTGGCGGCGAACGGCGTAGTGCCGCAGGATTCGGTGCTGGATCGCGTCAGTCTCGAGGCGGTGCGCATGCCGAACCGCGACGGCTTCACGCCCGATCCGCGACCGCGCGCGCCCTGAATTAGGCGGACATCGAATTCATGTGAGGAGAAACCAGACGATGAAAATGTTCAACGCCTGCCGCGCCGCGCTTGTCGCCTGCGGCCTGCTCGCCGCGCAATCGCTTGCCGCCCACGGTACCCACGGCGGCACCGCGCAGCTCGAGAAGTACAACAACGATCGCACTATCGCGATCCAGGTCTATGGCGGCACGCGCAAGGACACGGGCACCGTGACCCTGTCCTACTACGGCAACATGGCCGTGCAGATCGAATCACCTAAGGGCGTGAAGGTCTTCGTCGATCCCTGGCGCAATGACATCGTCGGCATGTACCCGCCGTGGTACATGCGCGAGATGCCTATCGTGCGCACCGACGTCGCGCTGGTAACCCACGCGCACTTCGACCACGACGCAATCGAGCGCCTGCAGGCCGACCAGGTGCTGGATCGCATGGCGGGCGAGTTTACGCTCGGCGACGTGAAGATCACCGGCATCGCCGACAAGCACGTGTGCGAGACCCAGGGCGACATTCCCTATCGCAAGCTGGTCAAGTTCTACATCGATCAGGATCCCTGCCCGCCCAACGAGGCCCTGCAGTGGGACAACAGCATGTATGTGATCGAGACCGGCGGGTTGCGCATTCTGCACTGGGGCGACAATCGCCAGAACCCGCCGGAGCGGGTGTGGGAGAAGATTGGCAAGGTCGATGTCGCGATCCTGGCAGTCAGCGACGAAGGCCATATCCTCTCGCAGAAGTGGGCCGACGTGGTGATGCAGAAGACCGATGCGCGCATCGTTATTCCCAGTCACTACTACATCAAGGGCGTACACATTCCGGGCGCGTTAGGGCTCGAGTCGGCGGACAAGTGGGTGGCCAAGCATGAGCACACGCTGCTCGACAGCGGCGTTCTGACGCTGTCACCGGCGATGGTGCAGAAGTATCACCAGCACGTGATGTACTTCGGTGATCACGTCGCCTTCGATACTACGGTGAAGCTCCCGGCCGACGACGGCAAGCTGCCCGAGGTGCCGCCGCCGGACAAGGCCTACGAGCGTTTCGCGCCGGACAAGCAGTAAACCCATGGCGGTCACGTCCGACGAGTTGGCGCTCGCGCCCGCAGCGCGCAGCTATCTCGTCGGGCTATTGGCTTTCATCGGTTTCGTCACGCTGTTCGAAGGCTACGATCTCCTCATCATCAACCTCGCGCTGCCGGCGCTGGGCCGCGAGTACAATGTCGATGCTGCCGTGCTCGGCAAGGCGGTCGGCCTCATCAACGTCGGCACCATCGTCGCCTTCATTCCGGTGCGCCTCGCGGATCGCTACGGTCGGCGCCGCGTATTCCTGTGGGCGATCGCGGGCTACACACTTTTCACGCTCTTGTCGGCGCTGTCGGTCGGGCTGGCGGATTTTGTGCTGTGGCAGTTCCTGGCACGCATGTTCATGGTCACTGAGATCGGCGTCGGCGCGATCATCCTCACCGAGGAGATGCCGGCGCGATGGCGTGGCGCGGCGGTGACTTTCATGTTCGCGCTGAGCCTTGCCGGCGGCATCCTGGGCTCGGCGCTTCATCCCTGGCTTGCGGGCAGTGAATTCGGCTGGCGCGCGCTGTATCTCTTCGGTGGCGTGGTGCTGCCGGTGCTGCTGTTGTGCTGGCCCTGGCTGCGCGAGACGCGACGTTATGCCGCGCAGACGTTCGCGCCGCGCCGCGAGTCCCTGGCTGCGCTGTTCAGCGCATTTCTCGCGCTGTGGCGTTCGCGTTATCGGCTGCGCGTGTTGGCCGGCGCGTCGCTGTGGTTCGCGGTCAATGCCTGGAGTTCGAGCTGCCTGTTCTTCTTTTCCTATTACGTGACCAACGAGCGGCACTGGACGGCGGCGGAGGTCAGTCACGCCCTGACGCTGGCCTACAGCCTCGCGATCGTCGGCTATGCTTCGGGCGGCGCGCTGCTTGATTTCGTCGGCCGACGAGTGACGGCGAGTCTCTTCTTCGTCACCGGCGCGCTGGCGGCCTGGGTGTGTTTCACCGCGCACGACGCGACTGTCATTACGGCAGCCTACGTGGTGGTGCTCGGCATGCACGCGCTGTGGCCCGTGGCGGCGACCATCACTAGTGAAATATTTGCGACCGAGCAGCGTGCCACGGCCAATGCACTGGTCAATAACCTGCTGGGACGCACTGGCATGGCACTCGCACCGGCGGTGGTAGGCGTGCTGTCCGCGTGGCTGGGCTCGGTGGGCCAGGCGGTGGCAGTGGTGGCGCTAATGCCGCTCGTCTGCCTGCCTATCATTCTGTTCGCGGTCGGCGAGAGCCGCGGACAGGAACTCGAACGATTGAACAATTGAGGGCGCGCGCGACGCGCCGGGAGTGAGAGTGATGTCTGATGCAGTTCTCGACATTCAGCCGCGCACCGCGGCCATTGGTGCCGACGTGCTGGGCATCGATCTCGCGCGCGTCGATGATGCGCTGTTCGCGCGCCTGAAGCGCGCGCTGCACGAACACCTGGTGCTGTTCTTCCATGACCAGGCATTGACGCCCGAGCAGCACATGGCCTTTGCCGGCCGCTTCGGCCGCATGGAAGTGCACGAAGTCTTCACACCGCTGGAGGGGCACGCCGAGATCTCGGTGCTGGAGCATGACGCCGCGCGTCCGCCGATCAGCGATTCGTGGCATTCCGATGTCAGCTACCGGCCCGAGCCGTCCCTGGCGGCGGTGCTCTACGCGCGACACATTCCGCCGCGCGGCGGTGACACCCTGTGGCTGAGTGCCTACGCCGCCTACGAAGGCCTGTCGCCGGCGCTGGCGGAGTTCCTTCGCGGTCTCACCGCCGAGCACAATTTCCTGCAAGCCTATGGCGGCTATCTCGGCGGCAAGCAGGATGGCGCCGAACGCATTCGTCGCGCACAGGAAGAGACGCCGCCGGTGATTCACCCGCTGGTGGTGGTGCACCCGGCCACGGGCAGGCGCCTGCTTTACGCCAACCCAACTTTCACCAGCCGCATCGTCGAACTTTCGAAGAAGGAATCGGACGCGCTGCTGCGCTACCTCTTCGAGCATCTGCTCAAACCCGAGTATCAGGTGCGGCTCAAATGGCGGGCCAATGATGTTGCGATGTGGGATAACCGCGCCACCCAGCATTACGCGACAGGCGACTACTACCCGGAATTTCGCCGCATGCATCGCATCACGGTGGGCGGCGATCGGCCGGTGGGAGTGGGAGCGCAGGAAGCCCGCGCCGCCGCCCATGCGGGCAGGTAAATCATCCGTCCCGATCGCCCCGGCGCAAGTCGGGGTGACGGTGTAGTGAGGCTGGTTGACCGTTTTCGGCGAGTGTCATCGCGGCGAAGGCCGGGAGCTTAGTGCCCACGCGTCATACCCTGAAGTAATAAAAGAAGTGAATGGTGGGTGGACTCGCCATCATGGCGCCGAACACCGCCATGTTGCGCGCTCGGTGCGCCATGCGAGATATCTGTCGTAATGCTCGCGGCTGTCCCACTGCTCGACGATGACGATGCTATTGGGAACTTCGTAGTTTCGGACGATGTGCAGGGTCGCGTAGCCGTCAAAGGCGCGGGTATCGAGCAGCACGCAATAACTTGAAGGAGCCATTCGCCTCAACCCGCCTGCCGACGAGCGTCAAACTAGCAGCGACGCTCGGCCTTCACGTCCGCAGCTGCTTCGGCAAATTTCGCGGCGCTTGAGTCTTAATTAAAAACTGACTAATTTGTCATAAGAAAAATATGATTCATTTGTCATTTTACGATAGAACAGCCATCGAAGGGGAATCTCGTGACTAAACGCATGCTTTTTAATGCCTTCCAGATGAACTGCGTCACCCATCAGTCACCGGGCATCTGGTCACGCGACGACGATCGCACCGTCAACTACAAGAAGCTGGATTACTGGCTTGATTACGCAAAGCTGGTGGAGCGTGGCCGTTTTGACGCGGTTTTTCTGGCGGATGTGGTCGGCACCTACGACGTCTACGGCGGCAATCGCGAGGCGGCGCTTCGGAGTGCCGCACAGACGCCGGTCAACGATCCGATGCTGGTCATACCAGCCATGGCAACCGTCACCGAAAATCTCGGCTTCGGCGTGACCAGTTCAATGCTCCAGTACCACCCGTTCACTTTCGCGCGGCAGATGACCACGCTGGACCACCTGACCAACGGGCGGGTCGGTTGGAACATTGTTACGGGCTACCTCGGCAGTGCAGCGCGCAGCTACGGATTGACGGGCTTGCCGGAGCACGACCAGCGTTACGAGATGGCCGATGAGTACGCGTCGGTCTGTTACCGGTTGTGGGAGGACTCCTGGGCGGAAGACGCGGTCCGTGCGGATAAGCGCACTGGCATTTACACCGATCCTAGCCGGGTGCGGGACGTCGATCATGACGGAAAGTATTTCCACGTGCACGGGTGCCATGTGTCCGAACCGTCGCCGCAGCGCACCCCGGTGCTGTTTCAGGCTGGCACCTCGGAACGAGGTACGGCTTTTGCCGCCCGCCACGCCGAATGCGTGTTTGTGATCGGTTCAAAGCCCCAGGTTGCGGGCGAGTACGCGCGCACCATCCGCGCCAAGATGGCCGACACCGGGCGGCGGCCTGAGGACGTTACGGTATTCGCCTACATGAAGATCGTGACCGGCCCCACCGAAGCCGAAGCATTACGCAAGTATGGCGAGTTGTATGAGCAGGTTGATTTGGAGGGTGCGCTGGCTTTGATGTGCGGTTGGAGCGGCGTTGACCTGAGCGCGATCGATATGGACAAGCCTATCGAGTACCTCGAGACCAATGCTATTCGCACTTTTCTGCACAGCTTCACCGCTGGCGATCCGAACCGGACTTGGACCATGCGCGACATTGCGCGCTACGTCGGCATCGGCGGCGCAGGGCCGGTGCTGGTCGGAGCGCCAGAGCAGATTGCCGACCAGTTGGAAGCATGGTGTGCGGCCGGCGTGGACGGCTTCAATCTCGCCCACACAGTACTGCCCGGAGGCCTCGTGGACTTTGTTGACGGCGTGGTGCCGGTGCTACAGCAACGCGGGCGAATGCAGCGCGAATACCAGCCGGGTACCCTGCGTGAAAAACTGTTCGGCCACGCCCGTATGGCAATGCCGCATCCAGCCGCAGCGTGCAGGCGGCCGTGGGCTTGAGCCCTTATTTGCTGTTGTCGTCCTCGACCGGAATCGAAAGCCAGAATGTCGCCATGCTCGTTACAGTATTCGCAGCCGGCATGCAGCGACCGGTCCCCGAAATTGGGCGCTCACGGCCAAACGCCGCAGCCGGAGTTCAACTCGCGGTCGACGAATCTAGGCTGTCTGCCAAATCGTACGAATCGATCGATAAGGAGTTATTGAATGACTCAAGCGAAATTCTCCCAAGCCTCCGCCATTGGCCACGGCAAGGTCATGCCTCCCGTTCCGCGCGTCGCGGCGCCCGCGCATCGCATTCGCGACGACGCCGAGGCCTTCGCCGTGGCGCACGAGCTTGCAGCAAAGTTCGCGCCCGGAGCGTCCGAACGTGACCGCGAGCGGCGACTTCCGTTCGCCGAGCTTGACGAGTATTCGCAAAGCGGGCTGTGGGGCATCCTCGTGCCTAAAGCCTACGGCGGCGCGGGCGTATCCTACGCGACGTTGGCCGAGGTCACTGCCATCCTTGCAACTGCGGATTCCAGTATCGCGCAGATCCCGCAGAACCATTTCTATATGGTCGAAGCGCTGCGGCTCGATGGCAATGAAAGGCAGAAGCGGCTCTTCTTCGAGCGCGTGCTCGATGGCGATCGTCTGGGCAACGCATTTACCGAAGTTGGCACCAAGACGATCCTCGATTTGCAAACGCGGCTATCCCACGACGGACACCGCTATCGTCTCAACGGTCGCAAGTACTACTCTACGGGTGCGATCTTTTCCCACTGGGTGCCGACAGTCGCGTTCGACGACAACGGGCGGATCGTGGTTGCTTTCGTGAAGCGTGACGCTGAGGGTCTGACGCTGATAGACGATTGGACCTGCATGGGCCAACGTACCACGGCTAGCGGGTCAGCGATCTTTGAAAGTGTCGTAGTCGAACCCGGCGAAGTGCTCGATCACCAGGCGTCCTTCGATCGTCCGACGACGATGGGGCCGGTTGCACAGATCCTGCATGCTGCTGTCGATACTGGAATCGCACGGGCCGCTCTCGTCGACACTATCCACTTCGTACGCAACTACACTCGCCCGTGGATCGACAGCGGTCAGGATCATGGCTACGAAGATATGTATTCGATTGCGATGGTGGGCGATCTGCAAATGCGGGTGCACTGTTGCGACGCAATGTTGGCGCGAGCGGGCTGGGTAATCGACGAAGCTGCGGTTGAACCAACCGAAGAATCCGTTGCATTGGCTTCGGTCGCAGTTGCCGAGATCAAAGCTCTTTCTACTGAGGTCTCCATCCTCGCCACAAACAAGCTGTTCGAACTCGCTGGTACACGTGCAACTCTTCAGGAATACAATCTGGACCGTCATTGGCGCAATGCCAGAGCGCATACACTGCACGACCCAGTTCGCTGGAAGTACCATGCGATCGGAAACTTCGCCCTGAACGGAATCAAGCCACCGCGTAATGGGGCGCTCTGATCTTGCGGAGTGCGTGGCGGGTGGGCGCGATAGACTTGTGCGACAGACCGCTACTGGCGGACGTCGCAATGCAGCGTTGTAGCCAGCGTTGCCGGGGCTAGTTAGTGCCAGTCGTTTTTGACGTGATTGCGAAGAGTCCGTGGCCCACGAATGCTTCGCGTGACCAGCTCGTTACTCGTGTTGCAGCGCGAGGTTCAGGGCTTGCTCCGTATATCGACGGATAACGCGCGGGCTACGTTTCATGAATTTTAACTGCGTGGTTGTGTATGCAGACGCGACGAGCAGGCGAGCCGCATCCGACGCCGGTACTGCTTTCCTGACAGTGCCCAACTTTTGGCAGCGACGAATCGATGTGGCCACGATTCGAATAATGTGTTCCTGGAATTCCAGGAACGAGTCCCACAATTTATCTTCGTTCCTAATTAACACTGCCCACTCAAGCCACACCTGAGCATATTCAGGGTCGGTACCTACCGAATCGGCAAATCCGTAGAAATGCTGCCGAATAGCCTCGAGCGGATCGAGTTCAGATTCGTGGAAACGTAGTGCCAGTTCGATGTAGTAACGCCCGACCTCCGCCACGATTGAAGCAATCAGATCATGTCGATTCGGGAAGTAAAGAAAAACGCTTGAAACCGCGACCCCGGCCTGGCGGGCAATCTCGGTGTGTCCGGTCCGACCGAGTCCTCGCAGGGCGGCAGTTTTGACGGCGTGGGACAAAAGTTGCTTGCGCCGTTCAGTTCCTGCAAGCCATTGTCGAGTTTTCTTCTTTGCCATAACGAAAATGTCGGTCGCTTAAGTAGGAAGGGAGATCAGCGCACTTGGACCGCCCACCGCCACGAACCAGATACGCCAAGCACCATTAGGCCCGGCAGTGGGTGCACAATCGGCCCACGAGTAATGATCGCAGCTGTGAAGCGCATGCAATTTTCTGGAGCGGGTCATGCAATCCCGTGCCAACGGAATTTCGTCCATTGAACTGGTTTCTAATTGGTCGCAATTCAAATGTCCCTATTCACTCAATGTGGCGATTTTGCTTCCCTGCGACACATATCTTGAGTGTCTTTGGCAGCATATCCGTTTCTTTGACCGCAGTGCACCAATTGCTGGTGGCACTTGCCTGGCTCTGGCTGAGGTGATGCCTGTGCGACAAGTATCCAATGACAGGCGCGCTGCTGTCGACGGTCGAGCCGGATGCGTTTGACAACCAAAAAAAAAGTACTAAACATATGCCTATAGGTTATAAATGATAAAGGACTCATTACAGCTGATATTTCGCTCATTCTTGCCTTGTCCTGGTTACATGGTGAACTGCACTTTAAGCGCGCATAGCGAGCAAGGACGGCAGTTGCGGCTTTGCCGCGGTATAGGGCCATCAAATTAGCGACGCGAACAGAACGCGTCGTTAGAGGAGGAAGCATGCAACTCTCACTGCTGTACGGCCGTATCTTTACGCTCGTTTCGCACCTTGCTATTGGTGCTCTCGGCGTCGTCGCCACTAGCGCGGTCGCCGACGAAACCTGTTTGTCGCCCTATATGGCGAAGATCGTCGGCCAGGAAGATTTCGTCTACATCTGGACCTTGGGCGTGCAAGGGCT
>JAYWAC010000143.1:0-5196 GCA_043782755.1 Pseudomonadota bacterium
TGGGACCCATCGCCGCGACATGACAGGCGATGGGGTCGGTGGTGTTGAAGACCGGCACTTCGGGATTCAGGAATTTAATCTTGCGTCGTTTGCCGCCACCGAAATCCCAATCGATCGTCTCGCGTGCGAGCAGGCCGCGCACCGCGCGTAGATGGCGACCGAGAGTCTCGACGCTGATCGCGCCTAGCCCCATTGCGCGTCGCGCCGAGAAGCCGGTGCCGACACCCCAGTCGATGCGCCCCGGCGCGAGCGCGTTCAAGGTCGCGAGCATGTTGGCCGTGACCGGCGGAATGCGGTTGGTCGGGATACACACGCCAGTGCCGAGGCGAATGCGCGAAGTCTGCATGGCGGCGGCAGCCATCGCCACGAAGGGATCGGCCGCGACCATCTGGCTGTCCTCGAACCAGGCCGAGTGAAAGCCGAGTTCCTCGGCGCGTTTGGCCACCTTCCAGCTGTCGGCGGCGGTCGCGAGTTCAATGGCGAAGTCCATGACGGTTCCTCAGTAGGATTTCGGCAGACCGAGTACACGCTCGGCGATGTAACACAGCATGAGCGCGGGACTGATGGGCGCGATGCGATGGATCAACACTTCGCGCAGATAACGCTCGACGTGATATTCCTTCGCATAGCCCATGCCACCGTGGGTCATGACGGCATTGGTGCAGGTACTGAAAGCGGCTTCCGCCGCGAGGTATTTGGCGCTGTTGGCTTCAGCGCCGCATTCCGCGCCGCTGTCGTAAAGCGCGGCGGCCTTCATCGCCATCAAGTTGGCGGCTTCGAGTTCCATCCAGTTCTTTGCGAGTGGATGCTGAATAGCCTGATTCATGCCGATAGGGCGACCGAAAACCACGCGTTCGTTGGCATAGTTGACCGCACGACCCAGCGCCACGCGGCCGAGACCGACCAGGCCGGCCGCGACCAGAATGCGTTCGGCATTGAGACCGGCGAGCAGATAACGAAAGCCCTTGCCCTCTTCGCCGATGCGGTGTGCTACCGGCACCGGCAGGTCATCGAAGAACAATTGATTGGAATCGACGCAGGCGCGGCCCATCTTTTCGATTTTGCGGATCTCGACATAGCGTCGATCGAGATCGGTATAGAACAGCGACAGGCCGTCCATCGGTCGTGCGGTTTGTTCGATAGGCGTGGTGCGGGCGATGAGCATGATCTTGTTGGCGACCTGGGCGGTCGAGATCCAGACCTTCTCACCTTGAATGAGATAATGATCGCCCTGGCGTACCGCGCGCGTCTTCAAACGCGTGGTGTCATGCCCGGTGCTCGGCTCGGTAACGCCGAAGCAGGCGATGTCATCGCGTCGCACGATGCGCGGCAGCCAGTCGCGCTTCTGCTCGTCGTTGCCGTACATGATGATGGGCTTGGCGCCGAACAGGCCTATGCCGATCGCAGACAAGCCGCTATTGGCCGCGCCCGATTCGGAGATGGCCTGCAGCACCAGCGCAGCCTCGGTCACGCCGAGACCACTGCCGCCGTATTCCTCCGGCACGGCGATGCCGATGAAGCCGGCGTCGGCCAGCGCGCGACAGAAGTCTTCGGGAAATTCACCGCTGTTGTCGCGGTCCAGCCAGTAGTGTTCGTCGAAGCGTTTGCATAGCTCCAGCACCGCTGCACGGATCTGGCGCTGTTCGACCGTCAACTCAAAATTCATCGCGTTCCCCCAGGCGAGATTTCCCGGGCCGCATCATCTCTGCATTCTTGGTCGCGAACCATCCCCATGACGGTGTGGTTGGCGCATGGTCTAGTGTTCTTTACAGGTGGGCAACCGAGTCTTCAGGACATGGGTGTGGTGAGCGCGCGGCGCGGCGAGCGGAATGCGGGGCAGGCGCGACGTGCCCTCACGTCGCGCCTGCCGGCTCAGTCGTCGAGGCGGAAGCCGAGTTTCAGGGTGACCTGCCAGAAGGCCACCCGGCCATCGCGGATTTCGCCACGCGTCTCAAGCACTTCGAACCAATCCATGTGCTTGATGGTTTTCGCGGCCTTGGTCAGTGCATTGCACACCGCCTGGTCGGAACTCTCGGTGGAACTGCCGGTGAGTTCGATCTTCTTGTAGACGTGGTCGCTCATAGTGCCCTCCCGTCCGGGTGAATGAAATTCGAGTATAGACGGCGAACGGAGATCGGCGCGGCGGATGTAGCGCGCTTATTGGTAGTCAGGTACGCGCTTCTCGCGAAAGGCGGCCACGCCTTCAGCGAAGTCGGCACTGGCGCGCACCTGATCGCCGAGCGCCTGTTCGGCGGGTTCCTGGGCGAGTGCCGCTTGTGCACTGCAGGCGGTGACGTGGCGTTTGACCGCCTGCACCGCGACCGGGCTGTTGGCCGCAATCATCTCGGCGATAGCCAGGGCGCGCGGCAAGACTTGATCGGCCGCCACCACTTCATTGATGAGACCGATGCGCGCGGCCTCACTGGCCTCGACCATTTCGGCAGTCAGCAACAGCTTCATGGCGTGCACGAAGCCGATTTGGTGGACGAGCTTGGCGGTCGCGCCGCCAAACGGGTAGATGGCCCACTTCACTTCCGGTAGGCCGAATTTGGCGTGGCTGGCCGCGACCCGGATGTCGCAGGACAGCATCAATTCCACGCCCCCCCCGGCGCACACGCCGTTGACCGCCGCGATGATGGGTTTGGGATAGGACGAGGTCTTCAACAGCGCGCGATTGATCATGCGTGCCATCTCCTCGCTCGCGCTCAAGTCGCCACTCACGTCGGCGCCCGCGCAAAAGGCCTTGTCACCGGCGCCAGTCAACACGATGGCGCGCACTGCCGAAGTCTCGAGGCTGTCCCACACCGCCACCAGATCCTTCATGTCGGCGCGGCTCATGGCGTTACGCTTGGCCTGGTTGTCGATGCTGACCAGTGCGACGTGGGGATGCGGATAGGTGACGGTGATGGACATCGGTGGGACTCCCGGGTTGTGAATGACAGGCTGCGATGGTAGAGCTTGAACGCGGTGGCCGAAACCCTCGATAGAGTTCTGCAAAGGGTGTGCGAATGAGTTCGCACACCCCGTCCAGAGATCCCTTCCCACGTCGCCAACATGCCGCCGCCCCAGGTTATTCTTGCCGCCAAGTCCCAATCGATAGACATCATGCTCGACATCCGCCGCCGCGTTCTGACCGCGCTCGCCCTCGATCGCACGCCAGGTTTCAACTTTTCCGGTAATTTTCTCGGCCTGCGCTTCACCGAGAGCTCGCCGACCCGCATGCGTATCGAGATAGACCCAGGCAGCCATTGCCAAGACCCACAGGGTCACACCGACATCGGCGCCGTGAGCTTGCTCGCGGATGTCGCCATGGGCAGTGTGGTGCGCGCCAATCTCGCGCCCGAGCAACGCCTGGCGACGGTCAGTCTCACACTGCAATTCACCGGTGTGCCCATGACCGGCGCCTTGTTCGGTGAAGGGCAATTCCAGAACTTCGTCGACGGCGTCGACAGTCGTCAGGGACTGTGCCGCGCGACGCTCAGCGCCGGCGGCCGTCAGGTCTTGTTTGGCAGCGGTGCCTTCATGGTCATGAATCCACCACCCGGTCGCACCATGCATCCGATAGTCAGCGCGGTGCATGCCGGTGCCACACCATTGCACGAGGACGAACTCGAAGCGCGCGAGGCGCAATTGCTGGCGCGTGCCGGCAAGGCGCTGGTCGCGGCGGGCGGTGCGCGCGGTTTTCTGCGTCACTTCTGGGGCTTTCTGCCCCGGACCAGCGCCGAGGGCGCGCGCTGCCGAGCGGAGAATGGTCCGCATCTCGGCAACCGCGTCGGGCATATGCAGGGCGGCTTGCAGATTGCCATGGCGGCCATCACCGCCGAGGCGGTACTGCCGGCCGAGTGGGCGCTGTCTGGCATCGCTGCCTGGTTTCTGAGCCCTGGCGAAGGGACGCACATCGACGCCGAGGCGCGCATCGAACATCGTGGCCGCAACACCGCCGTGGTACGCACGGTAATTTCCGGTACGGGCGGGCGCCGCGTGCTGGAGGCGCTCACCACCCATCTGCGGCGCGGCTGAGCCGCGCGATGCTGGCCTCAGTGTTCCAGTACGTTGGCGACCACGCCGATCAGACCGCCGAACACGCCGCCCCACACCACCAGCCAGCCGAGATGCTTGCGGATCATGTCTTCGATGATGGTCTTGACCATCTGCGGCGTGAGCTCGGCGAGGCGCGCATCGATGATCTTCTCGACCTGGCTAATCAGCGCGGTGGTGAAGTCACCGCTGTCTGGGTTGCTGGACGGACTGCTCGCCAGTTCCGCGACCACGCTTTTAAGCCGGACGATGATCGGTTCCTTCAAGGGCTCGAGCGCGGCGCGGCCGCCGATCATTTTCAGCGTATTGCCCATCGGTGACTCGACGATGGCCTCGACCAGGTGCTCAAACACGCGCTCGTAGTTGATGCGCTCGTTGACGCTGTCGACCGCGCTCACGGCATTGTTCTCAAAGAAGCGCTCGATGTGCTCGCGGGTGAAGAACTCGTTCACGATGAGTTGCTTGATGCCGTCCTTGAACTCCTCGAAGCGCATCGGAATCACGCCCGAGCCATAGAGGTAGGGCACTTTCTCGAACAGCATGTAGATGGCCAGCCAGTTGGTGATCGCGCCCGATAAGGCAAAGATGCCCGTATCAAACACCATGCTGCCCACCCGCCCTGTCATGTAATAACCGGCGATGGTGATGAGCAGGGAAATCAGATTGGTGGCGGAACTCATATTCATAGGCACTTAAAATCCTGGATATCGCGGCGGCATTTTGCGCGACGCGGAGGTTAAATCTCAATCCGCGCAAGCGACGGTGTGCGTCTTGTGTAGCCCGTCAATGGCTGGGACGCAACATGTCGCCGGGCAACACCGGTAAGACGTCGACCCTCTGGTCTACATCGGCAGTCGGAAAGTATTCGCCCGTAAGGTTCAAACCTTTTGGCTGGAGGACGCATAATCTTATGCGTTTTTCTTGTTGCTGAAAGCCCGCCTCTCGTCTCATAGTGGTCAGTTCGCGATGGAGGTCGCCTTGTGCCTCGTCCGTCTAAGGTTGCAACCATCACCATCCACACGCCGGCGTGGCGAGGAGCGAGAGGCATGGCAACGTCCGAACGTATCTACGCACTGGATCTGAAAGAGCGTGACAACCTTGACGCCGAGATGAGCGAGCTTGTCAAGGTCATCGAAAAGAAGTACGGCTTTCTGCCGC
>JAYWAC010000144.1:0-35678 GCA_043782755.1 Pseudomonadota bacterium
ACGTAGCGTGTGCTAGTCGCATAGAACACGAATCCCAGGGCGTCGACACCCAGGCTCACCGCCGCATCGGCATCCTCGGCGCGGGTGATGCCACAAAACTTGATCCTGACGGGCATGTGCGCGGTGTCCAAGCTTAAGACGAGCGACGAATCACGAGATTATCCCATCTGAATACGCCGACAGGTAGCCACACGGTTCATTCAAAGGCGGGGCCATCGTAACTGGCCAGTACCGGACAGTTAGCCGGTGGCGGCGGCAGACCATACTCATCGGCGTAGCGCACACCACTGAGATAAAGCCCATCGGGCGACGCGGTCATGCCGGCCAGACTGCGATCCCGTGCCGCTAGTACCACGGCCACCCATGCTGGCGGCTGACGACCTCGGCCGACTTCGAGCAAGGTGCCGACGAAATTGCGCACCATATGCTGCAAGAAGGCATTCGCTTCGACGCGAAACACGATGCAAGGCTCTATCACCACCACGTCGAGGCGATGCAGCGTGCGGATCGGATGCTTGGCCTGACAGCCCTGCGCGCGAAAGGCACTGAAATCGTGTTCGCCGAGCAAATGGCGCGCCGCCTCGGACATCGCTGGAATATCGAGCGCGCGGCATTCCCAGCTGACCTTGCCACGCCATAGCCCGGGGCGCGTGCGGCGATTGCTCAATACGTAGTCATAGCTGCGCGCGCGCGCGGAGAAGCGCGCATGAAAATCGTCGGGTACGGGTAAGGCCCACAACACCGCAACATCGGGCGGCAAATTGGCGTTGGCGCCGAGCACCCACGAACGCGTGCTACGCGCAACCGTAGTCTCGAAATGGACGATCTGGTAGGTGGCATGCACGCCACTATCGGTACGACCGGCGCAATGCACAATGACAGGGTGGGCCGCGACGCGGCTTAAGGCAGCTTCAACCAGGGGTTGAATGGCACGCACGCCAGCGCGCTGGGTTTGCCAGCCGCAGAAATTCGTGCCGTCATATTCGACGCCAAGGGCGATGCGCATCGCGGTGACGGCACAAGCGGCGGCTTCGACGCGAAGCCGGAGCGCCTGCTTACGGCTTGAGCCGGCCGAGCAGCGTCTTGGCTTCGACCTGCTGAGCGGGCGTGCCCTCGACCGCGACTTCATCGAGGATGGAGCGCGCGCCGTCGGCATCACCAAGCTCGATATAGGCCTTGGCCAGATTGAGCTTGGTATCGGCTTCGTCCGCTGCGCTCTGTCGCTCGATGGTGTGATCGACCGGCATGACGATAGTCTGCGAGGCACCTAGATCGAGCTGGTCATCGCTCTCGATATCCAGCGAATCGAGCGCCAGGGTTTCGAGATGAGAACCGTCGCCCCGTTTGCCAAGCGCGCCGTCGAGCTCAAGCGTGAGGTCGTCCAGCGAGGTGTCGTCGTCAGCGCCGATCAAGGCCGAACCCGGGCCGCGCAGGGCCATCGCGCTCGCCATATCCACGGTCTCGTCGCCAGCGATGGCGTCGAGTTCCGTGGTGCCGTCCAGTTCAAAATCCAGATCGCCATCCAACTCAAGCTCATCCTGACCATCGAGCGCAATCGCATCCAGTTCCTCGCCTTTCAGCGAGAGTTCGCCATCGAAGGGCTGGTTGGAACCCATTGTGATCTCAAGATCGCCCTCGTCGTCCTCGGACTCGCTGATGTCGAACGCGTTACTTAATTCGTCGCCGCCCGCAGCAATGTCGAAATCGAGTTCGGAACTGCCACCGCCTGCCGTGAGATCCAGATCCAGCCCTGTGGCCTTGACCACCGCCGGCAGTTCCATTTCGACCGTCGGGTGTTCCTCGATGTCGAGGCCGCCGATGTCGAATTCGAGTTCGTCGGTAGCCGCCCCTGTGGCGAGATTGCCACCGGTGATGTCGAGAATGTCGTCTTCGTCGATATCATCCTTGTTGAAGACCGGCGCGACGGTGTCACTGATATCAAAGGACGTGGTCGCATCACCTGTCGAGACGGCTTGCGCCTCGGCTTCGAGATCGAAATCCAATTCGCCGATATCGAGATCCGCTTCAACCACCGGGGCGTTGGAAGAGAGGCCGGACGCAGTGACATTGAGCAGATCGAGGTCGTCAACCGTCGAGACATCGCCGGTCTTGGTGACGTCCAGCAAGTCGCTGCTGCCACCGCTCAGATCGATGAAGTCAACGTCGGCCGTGCTGCCCTGCCCACCGCCGGTGATATCCAGCAGGTCGGATTCCAGCCCGGCTTCGCCGCCAGTGATGTCGAGCAGTTCATTGCCCTCGCCCACCCCTTCGGTCAGATCGAACACACCGCTCGCACCGATTTCAAATGGCGAGTCATCCTCGCCGGCCGTCAGATCGAGCACGCTGCCCATGTCACCGGTTTCGGCCAGTTCAGCCGTCGCGGTCAGATCCAGCAGCTCACCGTTGGCGCCACCGTCTTCGGCGGTGAGGTCGAGAATATTGTTGGTACCCGTATCGGTGGCTTCACCGACCAAGTCGAAATCCACGTGACCACCGGGCGCATGGGTCAGCGTGGCCTCGGTGGCATCCGAATCGCTGCCGGTGATATCGACGAAAGCGCTGGCGGATACCGGCAACAGTGTTGCGGCAAGCGCGCCGCCTTCAGCGAACAAGGCGCGGTCGGGCGACATTTCCGCCCACATCGCCAAAGCGCTTTCCCACAGAGGGTCGTTGGCGCCAACCACGTCATACAGTCCGCGTGCGGCGTTCTCGTAAGACACGCGGTCGTTGGACGAGTAATAGACTTCCAGCAGACGCAGCTTGTATTCGTGACGGCCCGGATACTGCGCGATGACTCGCTTGACCAGTTCCTCGGCCTGGTCGAAACGCTCATAGGCGAGATAGACATTCACTTCCTCAAGCGGGTCGCTTTCCGGCGCGCCCGGCGGCGCGGTAGTCTCGGCCGCCGCATCGACGGTGGCATTGGGATCGAAGGCCGGTAGGCTGGGCGTGGTCGCGAGCGGGTCGAAATTGGTTGGCGCCTCGGTGCGATCTTCCTTGTCGCCGGCCGCCAGCGGCGCCGACTGCGTGATGTCTTCGCTGCCGATGGACGGGGTGGTGGTACGCAGCGGCACGGCTACCGGTTCGGCGGCATCGCCACCGGACTTCAGCACGGTGCGGGCGATGATGGCGCCGATACCCAGCACGGCGAGCACTAACAATCCGATCACCCCGAGCGCACCACCCGGCACCATCTCGGCAATGGCCGGCGGCACAAGACTGGCGGGAAAGCCTGGGGTTGCGGCCGCTGGTGCTGCGACTTCAATCTCGGGTTCTGCTTCGGCGGCCGGTGCAGTCTTGCCGGTGTCGACGTCGATTTCCGGTTCGCTCACGGCGGGTGCTGCCGGAGTTTCAGTGCTGGTCTGCGCGGGCGTTTCAGACTTGGCCTCGGGCACCGCCTCCGCTGTCGCGGCAGGTGTTTCGACAGCGGGCTTGGCAGGTTGCGCGCCCGTGCTGCTCGCAGCTGCGCCGACGGTGTTGCCGAGATCGCCCTGCTTGACACCGAGCTCGGCCAGACGAGCCTGCAACGCGGCCAGCTCCTGGTCCTTGATGTTCACCTGCCGCTGCAGGATGTTGATGATCTCTTCCGCCTCCGACAGGCGATCCTTCAGATCGCCAGCCTGCTGTTTAGTCGAATCGAGCGCTTCGTCACGGACCAGCTTGGCGTCACCGCTAGCGGCACCGGCCTTGCCGGATTTGCCAGGTTTGCCACCCGCCGCACCGACGGCATTGCCACCCGGCGCCACCAATTCAAGGTGAGCATTAGGTTCGGCGGCAGACGGCGACGGTGCACTGGCCGTGGCGACTGCGGCGGCCGGCGGCGTACCCAAAGGCTGGGCGGCCGGCGCGGCACCCGCGTGCTGCCGGTACTCTTCCCATAGCTGGTGCTGATGACGGATTTCGGTGGCCGCTTCCTTGGCGGAAATCGCATGCATGGTGGCGTCGTCGGGCACGTGCAGCACGGCGCCACGGCGCAGCATGTTGACGTTGCCGTTACTAAAGGCTTCCGGATTCTGGCGCAGGATGGCCAGCATCATCTGCTGAATGGATACGGAATCGTCGGGGCGGACGCCGCGAGCCAGCGACCACAAAGTATCGCCGGCGGCGACCGGACCGATGTCACCGCTGGCAGCGGCGCGGGGCGTTGTATTGGACGCGACCGGTGCGATGGCTCGCGGCGCGCCCGCCGATGGGTTGGCGGGGCGGGCAACCGGCGCAACCGCACGCGGTGCGCTGACGGCGGCCGGCGCGGGGGCCAGTCGACGATTGGGGTCGTAGAGCGGCGGGTCGAGCAGCACGGTGTATTCGCGCAACAGGCGGCCGTTGGCCCAGTTCATTTCAAGCAGGAAGTTCAGGAAGGGCTCGCGTATCGGGTCCTTGGACGTGACCGCGATGTAATCCTTGCCATTCGGCGAATCGGCTACCGAGAAGCGCAGCTGGAACAAGGCCGCCGCGCGCTCTATGCCTGCGCGGTGGAATTGCTCTTCACCGGCCAGCGCCACGGTCAGGGAGTCGAAGTCCTCAGCCTTGGCGCCAAGCACCTCGATGCGTCCCTTGAACGGTTCGTTCAGGGCCGACGTGGCCTCCAATGGTCCCAGGCCCAGGGCGAAAGCCACACGGCTCGCCAAACAGCACAGCAAGAAGGCGACGGCTCGATTCCGTAGCATGGACGTCATTCCTTAGTCGGTTTCCCCACGATGGAAAAGCACCCGCGTGGCGGCATGCGCACAGCGCCGTATGCCTTACTCACCGGGCAGCATGTCCCAAAGCTTCTAATATTCTTTATGTATCGTGAGTAACTATAGCTTACAAATGACTTTTTACCAACATCTCCGCGATCTGGACGCTGTTCAGGGCGGCGCCCTTTCGAACATTGTCCGAGACCACCCACAGGTTGATACCCCGCGGATGGGAGATGTCTTCCCGAATTCGGCCGACAAAGACCGGATCCCGGTTGGCCGCCTCGGTCACGGCGGTCGGATAGCCGCCATCTTCATGGCTATCGACGACGGTCACGCCCGGTGCTTTCTCCAGCAGAGCACGCACTTCGGCGGCAGTGATCTTGCGACGGGTTTCGACGTGCACAGCCTCTGAATGACCATAAAACACCGGCACGCGCACGGCGGTGGCATTCACCTGGATGCTGTCGTCACCCATGATTTTGCGCGTCTCCCACACCATCTTCATTTCTTCCTTGGTGTAGCCGTTGTCCATGAAAACATCGATGTGAGGTAACACATTGAACGCGATCTGCTTGGGATAGACCTCGGCCACTATCGGCTGGGCGTTGAGCAGGGACGCGGTCTGGGTCGCCAATTCCTGAATGGCTTCCTTACCGGTGCCCGACACGGCCTGATAAGTGCACACGTTGATGCGTTCAATGCCGACTGCATCATGTATCGGCTTCAAGGCCACCAACATTTGGATGGTCGAACAATTCGGGTTGGCGATGATGTTGCGATTCTTGTATTGGGCTAGCGCGCCGGGGTTGACCTCGGGCACGATCAACGGGATGTCGTCGTCGTAGCGGAACTGCGAGGTGTTGTCGATCACCACGCAGCCGGCCGCAGCAGCGCGCGGTGCATGGATCTTCGACACCGATGCGCCCGGCGAGAACAGACCTATCTGCACCGTGCTGAAATCGAAGGTGTCGAGTTCCTCGACCACCAGCAAGCGATCGCCGAAGGAGACGCGCGACCCTCTCGAACGGGCGCTCGCCACGGCATGGATTTCACCGATTGGGAAGTTGCGCTGGTGAAGGATGGCCAGCATGGTTTCGCCGACGGCACCGGTGGCGCCTACGACGGCGACGTTGTACTTCTTATTCATAATTGCGACCCGTTAATCCTGTTCCGCGCTATTGCAGCGCGGCGATGACCGCCGCGCCCATTTCCCGGGTACCGACGGTGCGACAGCCGGCAGTGGCGATATCGGCCGTGCGCAGGCCTTGCTCCAATACGCGCGCGACCGCCCCATCGAGCCTGTCCGCGAGCGCCGCTTCGCCGAGCGTGTAGCGCATCATCATGCTCGCCGAGAGAATGGTGGCAAGCGGATTGGCGACGTTCTTGCCCGCGATGTCCGGTGCCGAACCGTGTATCGGTTCGTACATACCCTTGTTTTCAGCGTTCAGCGACGCCGACGGCAACATGCCGATTGAACCGGTCAACATCGAGGCTAGATCCGACAGGATGTCGCCAAACATATTGCCCGTCACCAGCACGTCGAACTGTTTGGGCGCACGCACCAGCTGCATTGCGGCGTTGTCGACGTACATATGCGAGACCTCGACGTCCGGATACTCGGCCGCCATGTTCTGCACGATCTCGCGCCACAATTCGGTGACTTCAAGCACATTGGCCTTGTCCACTGAGCACAGCTTGCGCTTGCGCTGGCGTGCAATCTCGAAACCACGACGAGCGATGCGCGAGATTTCGTCCTCGGTGTAGACCAGCGTGTTGTAGCCGCGACGCTTGCCATCAGCCATGGTCTCGATACCGCGCGGCTGACCGAAATAGATACCACTGGTCAGTTCGCGGATGATCATGATATCGAGCCCCGACACGACTTCGGGCTTCAAGGTCGAGGCATCGGCCAACGCCGGGAACAACACAGCCGGACGCAGATTGCAGAACAGATCGAGTTCCGAACGCAGCTTCAAGAGGCCGCGTTCGGGACGGATGGTACGTTCGACCTTGTCCCACTTCGGCCCACCCACGGCGCCGAGCAGGATGGCGTCGGCGGCGCGCGCGAGTGCGAGCGTCGTAGCGGGCAGCGCGGTGCCATGGGCATCGATCGCGCAACCACCCATGAGCGCGTGTTCGATTTCGCACTCAAAGCCGAAACGGCTGCGCAGTGCGCCTAGCACTTCCTCGGTCGCGCCGACGATTTCAGGACCGATACCGTCCCCCTCGATAAGAAGAATCTTGTGCGTCATAGCTGCATTCCGAGGCGAAAAAAGGCCGCAAGGATACCGCAAGAGCGTAGCGCCTTACACCTCGACTGAGGACGCGCTGCCTTTCCGGTTATACTCCGCCGCTCCACGGCAGCCAGCCTTTAGCCCATGAATCCAGGATTGCTCGAACTCAAGCCTTATCCCTTTGAACAGCTCGCCGCAATTCGAGCCCGGGTGCAGCCACCCGCTGACCGTCCTCTGATCAATCTATCCATCGGCGAGCCTCAACATCCGACCCCACCGCGCGTCCATGAAGCGCTGATCGCAGCCCTCGCCGGCACTGCCCGCTACCCAGCCACCCGTGGCCTGCCGGAACTACGCAAGGCCATCGTGGCGTGGGCCAATCGACGCTTTCATGTCGCCGATGGTCTGCTCGATCCCGAGCGCCATGTGCTACCGGTCAATGGCACACGCGAGGCCTTGTTCGCCATCGCGCAATGCGTGGTCGCCGCCAACAGCGCCAAAAACCGGGTGGTGATGCCGAACCCCTTCTATCAAATCTATGAAGGTGCGGCCTTGCTGGCCGGTGGCATGCCCTATTTCCTGCACTGCCCCGCCGAGCGCGAATTTCGCCCTGACTGGGACGCGGTGCCGGACAGCGTGTGGGCAAGTACCGCGCTGATCTATGTCTGCTCGCCGGGCAATCCGTCCGGCGCGCTCCTGACCGCCGACGACTATGCGCGCCTAGTCGCGCTGGCCGACCGCTTTGGCTTCGTGATCGTCGCCGACGAGTGCTACAGCGAACTCTATTACGACGAAACGCAACCGCCTCTTGGTCTGCTTGAGTGGTGCGCGACGAATGGTCGCGACGATTTCCGCCACTGCCTGGTGATGCATAGCCTGTCGAAGCGCTCCAACGCGCCCGGCCTGCGTTCGGGTTTCGTGGCCGGCGACGCCGCTATCATCGAGCCGTTCTACCGCTATCGAACCTATCAGGGCGGCGCGATGCCTGTTCACGTGCAACACGCCAGCATCGCGGCCTGGACCGACGAAGCCCATGTCGTTACCAACCGTGCGCTATATCGGCGCAAGTTCGATGCGGTGGTACCGCTGTTGGCTGAAGTCGCGCGCGTCGCCCAACCGGCGGCGGGCTTCTATCTCTGGCCGGCACTCGACGCCGACGATCTCATCGCCTGTGAGCGCCTGCTCGGCGAGGCCGGTGTGCTGGTGTTGCCGGGCAGCTTCCTCGCGCGTAGCAGCCAACACGGCAATCCCGGCAAACATCGTCTGCGCATCGCGCTGGTAGCGGACCAGGACGAATGCGTCACGGCCGCCCAGCGCATGCAACCCGTACTTCGCCAACTGCAAGGACTCTAAAGCCATGAGTGATCTGGCCACAATCATCAACGACGCCTTTGATCGTCGCGCCGAAATCGACGCCAACAACGCCAGCCCCGAGTTGCGCGCCGCCATCGACAGCACCTTGTCGGCGCTGGACGCCGGCACCCTGCGTGTCGCCGCACCGCGCGGCGACGGCTGGAAAGTCAATGAATGGGCCAAGAAGGCCGTGCTGTTGTCGTTCAAGCTGGCCGCTAACGAAGTCATACCGGGCAGCGCTACCAATTACTTCGACAAGGTGCCGCTGAAGTTCGCAGGCCTGGACCAGGCCGCATTCGAGAAGATCGGCGCACGTGTGGTGCCACCGGCGGTCGCACGACGCGGCTGTTTCATCGCGCCCGGCGTGATCCTCATGCCGAGCTACGTGAACATCGGCGCCTATGTCGATTCCGGCACCATGGTCGATACCTGGGCCACCGTCGGCTCCTGCGCGCAGATCGGCAAGAACGTACATCTGTCGGGCGGCGTCGGTATCGGCGGCGTACTCGAACCGGTGCAAGCCTCGCCGACCATCATCGAAGACAACTGCTTCATTGGCGCGCGTTCAGAAGTGGTGGAAGGCGTCATCATTGGTGCGGGCTCGGTGATCTCGATGGGCGTCTACATCGGTCAGAGCACCAAGATCTACGATCGCGAGACACACACGGTGACCTACGGCTATGTGCCGCCAGGTTCGGTGGTCGTGTCGGGGAATCTGCCGGCGGATGACGGCAGTCACAGCCTCTATTGCGCGGTGATCGTCAAGCGGGTCGATGCCAAGACGCGCGCCAAGGTCGGCATCAACGAGTTGCTGCGCGGGATCTGATCATCCCGCGTGGCGCGAGCGCGGTCTGGGCCTCAGGCCGCAAGTTCGGCGATCGCAACGCGCGCCGCAATCTCGACCTTGCGCGCGATCTCTTTGGCGATTTCATCGACCAGCGGTGCATCCCTGCCCTCGACCATCACACGAATGACAGGCTCGGTACCGGACGGCCGCAGTAGCACGCGACCGCTGTTAGCCAAACGGGCCTCGGCCTGTGCCACGGCGCGCTGCACGTCGGCTAGCGCCATCACGTCGACCTTCTTTTCCATGCGTACATTGATCAGCGTCTGTGGAAATTTTTGCATGCCGCTCTTCAAATCATAGAGGCTCTGCCCGCCACCTATCATCGCTTCCAAGACCTGCAGCGCGGAGATGATGCCGTCGCCGGTAGTAGTCAAATCAAGACAGATGATGTGGCCTGAGGATTCACCGCCCAGCGACCAACCACCTTCGCGCAAACGTTCGAGAATGTAACGGTCACCGACCTTGGCGCGCTCGAAACCCAGACCAATAGTACGAATAGCCTGTTCGAGACCGAGATTGCTCATATGCGTGCCGACCACGCTGCCGCGCAGTTGACCAGTCTGTTGGCGGCGCCGCGCGATGATGAAAGTCAGCTCGTCACCGTCCACCAGTTCGCCCTTGGCATCGACCATGATCAAACGATCGCCGTCACCATCCAGCGCCACGCCGACGTCAGCGCCGTGTTTGAGCACTGCTGTCTGCAGCGCACTGGGATCGGTCGCACCGCATTCGTGATTGATGTTGAAGCCATCGGGGGCGTTGCCGAGCGTGATGACTTGTGCGCCAAGTTCAGAGAACACTGCCGGGGCGATGTGATAGGTCGCACCATTGGCGCAGTCGACCACCATCTTGAGTCCCGCGAGACTGAAACTGGAACGCACCGTGCCCTTGCAGAATTCAATGTAGCGGCCGGCGGCATCTTCCACACGGCGCGCCTTACCGAGCTCACGTGACGCGACGGTCTGCAGCGGGCGGTCGAGTTCAGCTTCGATTTCGAGTTCGATTTCGTCGGGCAACTTGGTGCCAGCGTGGGAGAAGAACTTGATACCGTTGTCGTCAAAGGGATTGTGCGAGGCGCTGATGACAATGCCAGCCTGGGCGTGAAATGTACGGGTCAGGTAGGCGATGCCGGGTGTCGGCATCGGACCCAGTAAGTGAATATCGATACCGGCCGCCGACAGGCCTGCTTCAAGAGCAGATTCGAACATATAACCGGATACGCGAGTGTCTTTGCCGATCAGAACCTTCTGGCGTCCCGGCGCATGAGCACTCAGCACACGCCCGGCAGCCCAGCCCAGCTTCATGACGAAATCAGGCGTAATCGGATGCTCGCCGACCGTGCCGCGAATGCCATCGGTGCCGAAATATTTGCGCTTGCGTTCGCTCATGACAGTCACCTTACAAGCCCGCAGGGCGGAAATCGTTTGAAGCGTTTTTATAACCCTAGCAGGAGCGTGAAAGCGGCGGCCGTGATTACCATCACAGCTGTGCTACCGGCTTGCAGATTAATAGCGGCAGCAAGTTAACAAGCGTTAACTTCGAACGCTCAATGCAGACTGGCGGGACCGCCGATCTTGCCATCCGTGCCTTTGTCACTAGCGGGCTTGTCCTCGGCGTCGGGCCCATGCGCACCACGTGAGGAGTCGTCGTCCACCCAGTCTTCGGGCGGGCGCGGAGCACGCCCCAACATGATGTCATTGATCTGCTCGGCACCCAGCGTCTCGTACTTGATCAAGGCATCAGCCATCACATGCAGGTGCTCAAGGTTGGTCTCAAGCAGGGTGCGAGCACGCTGATAATTGCGGTCGACGATGTCGCGCACTTCTTCGTCAATCAGATGCGCGGTCTCGTCCGACACCATCTTGTGCTGAGTGACCGAGCGGCCAAGGAAGACTTCGCCCTCGTCGTCGCTATAAGTCATGGGCCCGAGCTTGGCGGACAGGCCCCAGCGCGTGACCATGTTGCGCGCGATCTCGGTCGCACGCTCGATATCGTTGGAAGCACCGGTCGTGACAGCGGTCGGCCCGAACACGATTTCCTCGGCGATACGACCACCGAACAGAGTCGAGATGCGACTCTCCAGAGATTCCTTGCTGGAGCTATAGCGATCTTCTTCCGGCAGATACATGGTCAGACCGAGCGCGCGACCGCGCGGAATGATGGTGACCTTGTAGACCGGATCGTGCTCGGGTACCAGACGACCGACGATGGCATGACCGGCTTCGTGAAAGGCGGTGAGCCGCTTCTCTTTGTCGCTCATCACCATCGAGCGCCGTTCGGCGCCCATCATAATTTTGTCCTTGGCCTTTTCGAACTCGTCCATGTCGACCAGGCGCTTGTTGGAGCGCGCCGCGAATAAGGCAGCCTCATTGACCAGGTTGGCCAGATCGGCGCCTGAGAAGCCCGGCGTGCCACGGGCCAGGATGCCCGGCTTAACGTCTTCCGAGATCGGCACCTTACGCATGTGGACTTTGAGAATCTGCTCGCGGCCGCGGATATCCGGCAGAGGCACCACCACCTGGCGATCGAAACGACCGGGACGCAGCAGCGCCGGGTCGAGTACGTCGGGGCGGTTGGTGGCGGCGATGATGATGATGCCCTCGTTACCGTCGAAACCATCCATCTCGACCAGCAACTGGTTCAAGGTCTGTTCGCGCTCGTCGTGGCCGCCGCCGAGACCGGCGCCGCGATGACGACCGACCGCATCGATTTCATCGATAAAGATGATGCAGGGCGCGTGCTTCTTGGCCTGTTCAAACATGTCACGCACGCGGGACGCGCCCACGCCGACAAACATTTCAACGAAATCAGATCCAGAGATGGTGAAGAATGGCACCTTGGCCTCACCCGCAATGGCCTTGGCCAGCAGAGTCTTACCGGTACCAGGCGAGCCAACCATCAGTATGCCACGGGGAATCTTGCCGCCGAGCTTCTGGAACTTGCCCGGATCCTTCAAGAAATCCACCAGCTCCTTGACTTCTTCCTTGGCCTCGTCGACGCCGGCCACATCATTAAACGTGATGCGTATCTGGTCCTCACCCACGAGTCGCGCACGGCTCTTGCCGAAGGACATCGCACCGCGACCACCCGCACCGCCCTGCATCTGGCGCATGAGATAGATCCACACCGCAATCAAGAGCAGGAAGGGAAACCAGGAAATGAAGATCTGCATCAACAGGCCCTGGCGATCGGGAGCCTGGGCTTCGATGCGGACATTGTTGTCTAGCAAGGTGCCGATCAGAGGACTGTTATCAGTCTCAGGGCTATAGGTGAACAGATGCGAACCGTCGTGCATCTCAATCTCAATGGTCTGGCCATCAAGCACCACCTTGGACACCCGCCCACTTTTGGCCTCGGTCACAAAATCCGAGTAGTCGATGGGGCGTGACGCGCCATGGCGCGGCGTGAAGTTCTGGAATACCAGCATCAACACCAGGGCGATGACGATCCAAAGAACGAGATTTCTAGCCATATGAGCCTTGTGACCTTCCTTCAAACTAGCGCCGGTTCGCAGCGTGCGCCTGTGGACGATGCAGCACTGGGGGCGGAAAAACTATATACCATATTGTTTTGCCACGACATAAAACTCGCGCGACTCCGGCCGCGAAGCTTCGGGCTTACGTCGCGAAACGTAGGCGAAACTGGACTTGATACGCTTCACGACCAATTCTGTATCGGCAAACTGGAACAGTTTGATTAGGAGACCGCCGCCGGGACGCAGGAGTTCATCCGCAAGATCAAGCGTAATCTCGGCCAACTCCACCATCCCAGCCTCGTCAACATCCTTCAGCCCGGTAATATTGGGGGCCATGTCAGACATTACAAGATCAAGCTTGCCACCTATCGCTTCGATGACCCGCGCCCGCACGGCCGGGTCGCGGCAATCGCCATGGATGAAGATCGCACCGGCGATGGCTTCCATGTCGAGAATATCCAGCGCGACAACCTTGCCGCGCGGACCGGCCAGTTCGACCGCGATCTGGGTCCAGCCGCCGGGCGCCGCGCCGAGATCGAGCACCGTGCCGCCAGCGCGTATCAACTGATCCTTCTTGGCGAGTTCCTGGAGTTTATAGGCCGCGCGCGACCGGTAACCGTGCTGGTCGCGTAGTTTCACGAAAGCGTCGGTGTTCTGACGTTGCAGCCAGCGACTGCTGGAACTGCGGCGTGCCACGCTAGTGCGCTATCCCGCAATGAGCTTCGATAATTCGCGCCGCATGCCGGCCGCGAGGCAAGACGCGAGGAGGAGTAATAGCGGGACTATTGCGACGACGAGCAACGCCGCATCGCGGTTCGAGCGCAAGCGAATTGCGGAGATTCATTGCGGGATAGCGCACTAAATGTATTGGACGCCGAGGATTTCGTATTCGATGTCACCGCTCGGTGCCTTGACCACCACGGTGTCCCCCTCACTCTTGCCGATGAGAGCACGGGCGATCGGCGAATTGACCGAAATCATACGCACCTTGACGTCGGCTTCGTCCTCGCCGACGATTTTCCAGGTCACTTGCTCTTCGCTCTCGACGTTGCACAGCTCGACGGTCGCGCCGAACACCACCTTGCCCTGGGCATTGAGCTTGGTCACGTCGATGATCTCAGCGTTGGAAAGCTTGCCCTCGATGTCGCCGATACGACCTTCATTGAAGCTCTGTTGCTCGCGAGCAGCGTGATATTCGGCATTTTCCTTGAGATCACCATGGGCGCGCGCCTCGGCAATCGCGGTCGTGATACGCGGCCGGTCTTCGCTCTTGCGGCGATGTAATTCCTCACGCAGGCGCAGCGCCCCCTGGGCGGTCATCGGCGTCTTGTTCATGGCTTGCACTCCCGATGCAGATCCTGCAGGCGACGGACATCCCCCGTGCCATGATCGGCCAGCGCCATCACCGCAGCGTGGGCGCCGGCCATGGTCGTGGTATAGGCGACGCGATGATTGAGCGCATTGGTGCGAATCATGTACGAATCGCCGATCGCCTGTTTGCCTTCGGTGGTATTGATGATGAGATCGATTTCATCGCTCTTGATCATGTCGACGATGTGCGGCTGCCCTTCGCCAACCTTGTTGACCCGCTGACACTCTACACCGGCCCCGCGCAGCGCTGCAGCCGTGCCCTGCGTGGCAATGATACGGAAACCCTGCTTGATGAGCAGGTGGGCCAATTCTATCGCGGCCGGCTTGTCGGCATCGCGCACACTTAAGAAAGCGTTGCCGGTGGTAGGCAGTGCCATGTTGGCGGCCTGCTGGGCCTTGCCGAAAGCCTCACCAAAGGTCGCGCCTATGCCCATCACTTCGCCGGTCGATTTCATTTCCGGGCCGAGCAGAGGGTCGACGCCCGGAAACTTGACGAAAGGGAACACCGCTTCCTTGACCGAGTAATAGGGCGGCGTACGCTCTACGGCGGCGTTCTGGGAGACCAGCGATTCGCCGAACATGCAGCGTGCCGCCACATAGGGCAACGACAAGCCGATGGCCTTGGATACAAAAGGTGCCGTGCGCGAAGCACGCGGATTGACCTCCAGCACGAAGATGTCCTCGCCCTGGATTGCGAACTGGGTATTCATGAGGCCAATGACATTCAAACCACGCGCCATAATCCCGACCTGACGGCGCAATTCGTCCTGCATGGCCGGGGTCAGGGTGTGGGGCGGCAGCGCGCAGGCCGAATCACCGGAATGCACGCCGGCCTGTTCGATGTGTTCCATGATGCCGCCGATCAAGACATCGCGGCCGTCGCAGATAGCGTCGACATCAACTTCAATGGCCGCTTCGAGGAAGTGGTCCAGCAACACCGGCGAGTCATTGGAGACCGCCACCGCCGCGTGCATATAACGCTCGAGGTCGCGATCGTTGTAGACGATTTCCATCGCACGCCCACCCAGCACATAGGACGGTCGTACCACCAGCGGATAACCAATCTCGGCGGCACGGGCGGTCGCCTCGGAGATCTCGCGCACAATGCGATTCGGCGGCTGACGCAGACCTTCGCGTTTCAGGAACTGCTGGAAGCGCTCGCGATCCTCGGCCAGATCGATGGAATCGGGCGAGGTACCGATGATCGGCACGCCAGCAGCTTCGAGGGCACGCGCGAGTTTCAGCGGCGTCTGCCCACCGAACTGCACGATCACGCCGCGCGGCTTTTCAACCGCGACGATTTCGAGCACGTCTTCGAGCGTCAGCGGTTCGAAGTACAAGCGATCGGAGGTGTCGTAGTCGGTCGACACCGTTTCCGGATTGCAGTTGATCATGATCGACTCAAAGCCGGCGTCGCGCGCCGCCATCGAAGCCTGCACGCAGCAGTAATCGAACTCGATACCCTGACCGATGCGGTTCGGCCCGCCGCCCAGCACGATGATCTTCTGTCGGTCTGTCGGTCTTGATTCGCACTCTTCCTCGTAGGTCGAGTACATGTAAGCGGTGGTGGCATCGAACTCGGCGGCACAGGAATCGACGCGCTTGAATACCGGCCGCACACCGGCCGCGTGACGCAGCGCGCGCAGTTGGTCTTCGCTCACACCAACCAGTTTGGCCAGGCGCGCATCGGCGAAGCCTTTACGCTTCAGCCCACGCAGCCGCTTGGCATCGAGCGCCGCACGACCACCGGCGATAACAACCTGCTCCTCATTGATGAGGTCGGCGATCGCGGCGAGGAACCACCTGTCGATGTGCGTCATGTCGTGCACATCGGCCACCGAATAGCCGGCGCGGAAAGCTTCGCCGACGTACCAGATGCGCTGCGCACCAGCGGCGGTCAATTCGCGGCGCAGACGCACATCGGTCAATTCAATCTTGCTGGTATCGATTTCATCGAGACCGGTAGCACCCGTCTCAAGACCGCGCAGCGCCTTCTGAAAGGATTCTTGAAAGGTACGACCCATGGCCATCACTTCGCCCACCGACTTCATCTGTGTGGTGAGACGGTCTTCGGCCTGCGGGAATTTCTCAAAAGTGAAACGCGGGATCTTAGTGACCACATAGTCGATGGTCGGCTCAAAGGACGCTGGTGTCGCGCCGTCGGTAATCTCGTTCTTCAGTTCATCCAGCGTGTAACCGACCGCAAGCTTGGCGGCGACCTTGGCAATCGGGAAGCCGGTGGCCTTGGAGGCCAAGGCCGAGGAGCGCGACACACGCGGATTCATTTCAATCACAAGCAGCCGGCCGTCGTCGGGATTGACCGCGAACTGCACGTTTGAACCGCCGGTGTCGACGCCGATTTCGCGCAACACCGCGATCGAAGCGTCGCGCATGATCTGGTATTCCTTGTCCGTCAGGGTCTGCGCCGGCGCGACGGTGATCGAGTCGCCAGTGTGAATACCCATCGGGTCAAGATTCTCGATCGAGCACACGATGATGCAGTTGTCGACGCGATCGCGCACGACCTCCATCTCGTATTCCTTCCAGCCCAGCACCGATTCCTCAAGCAGGATCTCGTTGGTCGGCGAGGCATCGAGACCGCGTCGGCAGGCTTCGTCGAAGTCTTCCTTGTTGTAGACGATGCCGCCGCCCGAACCACCGAGCGTGAAGGACGGCCGGATGACGATCGGAAAGCCGAGTTCTTTTTGCGCGGCACGCGATTGATCAAGGTTGTGGGCGATGAAGGAGCGCGCGCATTCGAGCCCGATACGGCTCATGGCCTCGCGGAACTTGGAACGATCCTCGGCCTTGTCGATGGCTTGTTCAGAGGCGCCGATCAACTCGACACCGAATTTTTCCAGCACGCCTTCGCGCGCCAGATCGAGCGCGCAGTTGAGCGCGGTCTGACCACCCATGGTCGGCAGCAGTGCGTCGGGACGTTCGCGTTCGATGATCGCCGCCACCGTCTCCCAACGTATCGGCTCGATATACGTCGCATCGGCCATGCCAGGGTCGGTCATGATGGTAGCCGGGTTCGAATTGACCAACACCACGCGATAGCCTTCGTCGCGCAAGGCTTTGCAGGCCTGCGAACCGGAATAGTCGAACTCGCAGGCCTGGCCGATCACGATCGGACCGGCACCGATCAGGAGGATGGTCTTGATGTCTTCGCGACGCGGCACGATCTAGCGTCCCGCGCGAGTACGCGCTATGAGCGTGATGAATTGATCGAATAAGGGCTGTACATCCCGCGGCCCAGGACTGGCCTCGGGATGCCCCTGGAAACTGAAGGCCGGCAGTTCACGGTGAGCGATGCCTTGCAGCGAGCCGTCGAACAACGAGCGATGGGTGGCGCGCAGTGTCGTCGGCAGACTCGCTTCATCAACTGCGAAGCCATGATTCTGGCTGGTGATCAGCACGCGACCATCGTCGAGATCCTTGACCGGGTGATTAGCGCCATGGTGACCAAACTTCATCTTCACCGTGCGCGCGCCACAGGCCAGCGCCAACAACTGGTGGCCGAGACAGATACCGAACACCGGAATGCGGGTCGCCAGCAGTTCGCGGATGGCGGTGATGGCATAGGTACAGGGCTCGGGGTCGCCCGGACCGTTGGAAAGAAAAACGCCGTCGGGCTTGCGCGCCAGCACTTCGCTGGCCGGCGTGGTGGCGGGCACCACCTGCACTTCGCAGCCACGGTCGGCCAAGAGGCGCAGAATGTTGTGCTTGACGCCGAAATCGTAGGCCACTACGCGATAGCGCGCGGTGCCCGGGTCACGATGGGCGTTGGTTTCCAGCACCCAGCTGCCTTCGCGCCAGGTGTAACCTTCATCGGTCGTCACCACGCGCGCCAGATCAGCACCGGCGAGACCTGGAAAACCCTGAGCGGCCGTAATTGCGGCCGCATCCGTCGCCTCGGGACCAGCGGCAATGCAACCACTTTGAGCACCATGTTCGCGCAGCACACGAGTCAACTTGCGAGTATCGATATCGGCGATCGCGACTACGCCCTGGGCACACAGAAAATCGCTCAAGGAACCGCTCGCACGCCAGTTGCTGACCGCCGCCGAGGAATCTCGCACCACTAGGCCGCTAGCAAAGGCTTGCCGTGATTCGAAATCCTGAAGATTGACACCGGTGTTGCCGATGTGAGGATAAGTGAGGGTGACTATTTGTTGGGCATAGGAGGGATCGGTGAGGATTTCCTGATAGCCCGTGATAGCGGTGTTGAATACCACCTCGCCGATGCCCAATCCCGCAACGCCGATAGAACGGCCGTGAAAAACAGTGCCGTCAGAAAGCGCTAATACAGCTGAATCACTCACAATCTTTCCCACATATGCAAAGCGGGAGGCAGCCGAATGACTGCTCCCGCTCGATGCGCGGCATTGTACTTGACCGGCCAAATCCAAGGAAGGACCAGCGGTCGTCCTGCACGCTTAGGGTCCATGCTTGTGGCCTCCCGCGTTGCTCGAGGAAATTACTGAGGAAGGGCTAGTTGCGGCCGGCACACGCCTGCCGGACAGAACGCATTGATCAGTTCTGCTGCGGGTCAGGGCTGGGAGTCATGGCGGCGCGATAACGCTTGATGCGATGGCTGATCTCGATGGCGATTTCAAGCGCACGCTTACCATCTTCGCCAGTCACTTCGGGCAGGCCACCGTCACGCACGGCCTCGACGAAGGAGCCGATTTCTGCCTTAAGCACGTCGGTGCTACCGACCGCCGCAGTCTCAAAGGTAACTTCACGCTGCTCTTGCGCCTCGCGCCCATCGGTTACGGTGCCGATGCGCAATTCGTGATTGGCGTAGTCGATGGAAAGATAACCGCCGCGCTGATAGACCTTCATGACCCGCGCCGGCTCGTGAGACACACGACTGGCGGCGAGTTCTGCGATGCAGCCACTGGCGAACTCGAGGCGCGCATGAGCAATATCGATGTCGTCGGTCACCACCGCTGTGCCCGAGGAATGGATCGCGCGCAGCGGGCTGCCAACGATGCTGAGCACGATGTCGATGTCGTGGATCATGAGATCGAGCACCACATCAACCTCGGTGCCGCGCTTTTTGTAGGCGGCGAAGCGCTGGGCCTCGATGAGGCGTGGCGTGTCGATGCGTTCGCGCAGCGCACGCACCACCGGATTGAAGCGTTCGAGGTGGCCGACCTGCAATACCAGAGCGCGACTCGCCGCGCTCTGAATCAAGATTTCCGCCTCGGCCACGGTCGCGGTCAGCGGCTTCTCGACCAGCGCGTGCACGCCAGCGGCAAGACAGTCATGGGCAATGGGGAAATGCCGCGCGGGCGGCACTACGATCGAGACCAAATCGATCTCGTTCAGGATGTCGCGATAGTCGGTGACCGACCGCGTGCCGTACTTGGCCGCTACTTCGGCACCGCGCACGGCGTCGGTATCGGCCACCGCATAAAGCTCGACGCCATCGAGTTGCGTGTATTTCTGCGCATGAAAATTGCCGAGGTAGCCAACCCCGATGACAGCGGCACGCAATGCACGCATACGCTCACCCGCGACGCCGGTGGCGCCCAGCGGCCCCGGCTTTGAACGCGAGTATACCCGAGCGGCGCAATGCTGCCGTCAGTCCGTTAGACCGAGCACATCCTGCATGTCGTAAAGCCCGGCGCCCTGTTGCGTGAGCCAGCCCGCTGCGCGCAGGGCGCCGGCGGCGAAGGTCGAACGATCGGAGGCCTTGTGGGTGATTTCGATGCGCTCGCCGTCGCCCGCGAACAACACAGTGTGATCGCCGACAATGTCACCAGCACGGATGGTCTCAAAGCCGATGGTCTTGCGATCCCGTGCGCCGCTGCGGCCTTCGCGACCATAGACCGCGCAGGTCTTGAGATCGCGACCGAGGGCGGCGGCCACCACTTCGCCCATGCGCACCGCCGTGCCGGAGGGTGCATCGATCTTATGGCGGTGATGGGCCTCGATGATCTCGACGTCGAAATCGTCACCCAGCGCGCGCGCAGCGAGATCGAGAAGCTTGAAACACAGATTCACGCCCACGCTCATGTTCGGCGCAAACATGATCGGGATGTCGCGGGCAGCTTCCGCGATCCTGGCGACCGCATCGCCAAAGCCGGTGGTGCCGATCACCATCCGCGTGCCGGACTTGCGACACAGCGCGAGATGGGCGAGCGTCGATTCCGGCACGGTGAAATCAATCAGCACGTCGGCAGCCGCGAGCGCCGCCGCAGGATCGGCGGTGATGGCCACACCGCTGGCCTTCACGCCGGCCAGCAAACCGGCATCGGTGCCGAGGTGGGGTGTAGCGGGATGTTCGAGCGCGGCACTCAAAGTAAGAGTCGCATGTTCCGCCAGCATACTGATCAACATACGGCCCATGCGGCCACCGGCGCCGGCAATGGCGACGCGCGTTTTTTCTTGCGGCATGTCGCCTCCTCTACCTGCTTCCCTGAAACATCAGGAAAACTTCATTTCTTCAAAGAACTTCTTTACGCCGTCCAACCACGAACTGGCGCGCGGGCTATGGGTATTGCCCTCGCCGTTCAGCGAGTCGCCGAACTTGCGCAGCAATTCCTTTTGCTCCTTGTTCAAATTGACCGGTGTCTCGACCGCCACCCGGCAGATAAGGTCACCGACCTGGCCACCACGCACCGAACGCACACCCTTGCCACGCAGACGGAACATGCGACCGGTCTGGGTCTCGGGCGGAATCTTGAGCATCACGCGACCGGACAAGGTCGGCACTTCGAGTTCGCCGCCGAGTACAGCGGTGACGAAATCTATCGGCACCTCGCAGCGCAGATCGGTCTCTTCGCGAGTGAAGATCGGGTGCTCCTTCACCACCACGTTGACATAGAGATCGCCGGGCGGCCCACCGTTCTGTCCCGGCTCGCCCTCGCCCGACAGGCGGATGCGATCGCCATTGTCGACGCCGGCCGGCACCTTGACCGAAATGGTCTTGTTGCCGCGCGTCTTACCGCCGCCGTTACAGGTGCCACAGGGGTCGGAAATGGTTTTGCCGCTGCCACGACACTTGGGGCAGGTCTGCTGGACCGAGAAGAAACCCTGTTGCATACGCACCTGGCCGGCGCCGCCGCAGGTGCCACATTGGTCCGGCGCCTTGCCGCTACGCGAACCTTTGCCACCGCAGGTTTCGCAAGCGACGAGCGTTGGCACACGGATCTTGATCTCGCTGCCGGCGACCGCATCCTCAAGGGTCATCTCGAGGTCATAGCGCAGATCGGCACCGCGATAGGCGCGCGAACCGCCGCCGCGACCACCGCCGAAGATGTCGCCGAAAACGCTGTCGAAAATGTCACCGAAACCTGCACCACCAGCGCCGGCACCGGCCTGCTGATCGACACCGGCATGGCCGAATTGATCGTAGGCCTGACGCTTCTGCCGATCGGACAGCATCTCGAACGCTTCCTTCACTTCCTTAAAGCGTTCCTCGGTCTGAGGGTCATCCGGATTGCGGTCCGGATGAAATTTCATCGCCAGACGGCGATAGGCCTGCTTGATCTCCGCCTCGCTCGCTTTGCGCTCAAGACCGAGAACTTCGTAGTAATCACGCTTGGCCATCGCGTCCCATTCCGTAGTGAAAAACAACTCTCATGAATGCGCAGGCCCGACGAGGTTGTGCCTGGTCGGGCCCGTGCAAGCAGATTGTGGGGAGGCTTACTTGTCGTCTTTGACTTCTTCGAAGTCGGCGTCGACGACGTTGTCCGCAGTGCCACCGTCCTGACGAGCGCCGGCGCCCGCACCGGGTGCCTGCTGATCGGCCTGGTGAGCCTGGCCGGCAATCTTACCCGAGACTTCCCCGAGTTGCTGCGTCTTGGCCTCGATGTCGGCGACGTCTTCGCTGGCCATCGCCACCTCGAGCGCCTTGATGGCGTCTTCCAACTGCTCGCGATCGGTAACGGAAATCTTGTCCTTCAGCTCTTCCAGCGACTTCTTCGCACCATGCACCAGCGAGTCGGCCTGGTTGCGGGCGCTGACCAGGAGCTGGAACTTGCGGTCTTCCTCGGCGTGGGCCTCGGCGTCCTTCACCATCTGCTGGATCTCTTCATCCGACAGACCGCTGGAAGCCTTGATCACGATCGACTGCGCTTTGCCAGTCGCTTTGTCCTTGGCCGACACGTTCAGAATGCCGTTGGCGTCGATGTCGAAAGCGACTTCGATCTGCGGCACGCCACGCGGCGCTGATGGGATGTCAGCGAGATCGAAACGGCCCAGTGACTTGTTGGCCGAGGCGCGCTCGCGCTCGCCCTGCAGCACATGCACGGTGACCGCAGTCTGGCTGTCGTCGGCGGTCGAGAACACCTGCTGCGCCTTGGTCGGGATGGTGGTGTTCTTCTCAATGAGCTTAGTCATCACGCCACCCAGGGTTTCGATACCCAGTGACAGCGGGGTGACGTCGAGCAACAACACGTCCTTGACGTCGCCGCCCAGCACACCGGCCTGAATCGCGGCACCGACCGCCACCGCCTCATCGGGGTTGACGTCCTTGCGCGGCTCCTTGCCGAAGAAGTCCTTCACCACCTGCTGCACCTTGGGCATGCGAGTCTGGCCGCCGACCAGGATCACGTCGTCGATCTGCGAAGCGGAAAGACCCGCGTCCTGCAAAGCGATACGGCAGGGCTCGATGGTGCGGGTGATGATTTCGTCGACCAGCGATTCGAGCTTAGCGCGCGAAATTTTGACGTTCAGATGCTTCGGCCCCGTCGCATCAGCGGTGATATAGGGCAGATTGACGTCGGTCTGCATGCTGGAGGACAGCTCGATCTTGGCTTTCTCTGCCGCTTCCTTCAAACGTTGCAACGCGAGCGGGTCATTGTGCAGATCAATGCCCTGCTCTTTCTTGAACTCATCGGCCAGGAAATCGATCAGACGCAGGTCGAAGTCTTCGCCGCCTAAGAACGTGTCGCCATTGGTCGACAAGACTTCGAACTGGTGTTCGCCGTCGACCGAGGCAATTTCGATCACTGAGATATCGAAAGTACCGCCACCCAGGTCATAGACCACGATCTTGGCGTCGCCGCCGCGACGGTCCATGCCATAGGCCAGCGCGGCTGCGGTCGGCTCGTTGATGATGCGCTTGACTTCGAGACCGGCGATGCGCCCAGCGTCCTTGGTCGCCTGGCGTTGGGAGTCGTTGAAATAGGCCGGCACGGTGATGACCGCTTCGGTGACCGTTTCGCCGAGATAATCCTCAGCGGTCTTCTTCATCTTCATGAGCACGCGTGCCGAGATTTCCGGCGGCGCCATCTTCTTGCCCTTGACCTCGACCCAGGCGTCACCGTTGTCGGCCTTGGCGATGGTGTAAGGCACCATCTTCATGTCTTTCTGCACCACATCGTCGGTGAACTTGCGACCGATGAGGCGCTTGACCGCGAATAGGGTGTTCTTGGGGTTGGTCACCGCCTGACGCTTGGCAGATTGGCCGACCAGCACTTCGTCGTCACCGGTGAAGGCCACGATCGAGGGCGTGGTACGCGCGCCTTCGCTGTTTTCGATGACCTTGGCCTTGCCCGCTTCCAGTACCGCGACGCAGGAGTTGGTCGTGCCTAAATCGATTCCGATGATCTTGCCCATGGGTTGCCTCTATTTCTCTAATGCTGTTGCCAGACCCGCAGTGCGGGCCTCGAATTGCTAATCAAAGTGGGGGGAGCTGCGCCGAATTCAAGCCGTGTTACGCGTCGGCGCTCTTCGCCACTACCACTAAGGCCGGCCGCAGCAAGCGCTGATTGAGCAGATAGCCGCTCTGCATGACCCGGGTCACGGTGCCGGGAGCAACGTGGCTGGCCTCCTCCATGGTCATGGCCTGATGGAATTCGGGGTCGAAACGCTCACCCTCGGGGTGAATCTGCTTGATCGAGAGTTTCTCGAAGAAGTCGTCGAACATTTTGATGGTCATCGCCATGCCCTCGGTGAGGGTCGCGACCTCGGTCGCGCAGAGCGCGGCTTTCAGGCCCAGGTCGAGACTGTCCTTGACCGGCAACAGCTCGTGGATGAAACGCTCCAGGCCGTATTTGTGGGCGGACTCGAGGTCGCGCTCGGCGCGCTTGCGCTGGTTGTCCATGTCGGCGCGACCGCGCAGGACCTCATCCTTCAATTCCGCCACCTGGGCACGCAGACGCGCCGCTTCGGCCGCCAGCTCTTCGGCGTTGGCGAGAGTGTCGGTGTTCGGGGGAGCATCGTCGTCTATGGCTTGGGGTTCGCTGTCGGGCCGGAATTCTTCAGTCACGCTCATAGCCTTATCTATTAATTAAAGTTTGGTTGGAATAATCGAATTTGGGCGACGCACACATGCACGCGTCGGACTGGGCCCTCACGGCCCCTTCATATAGCGCGACAGGTGGGGATCAGCTGCGGGAATTCAAGGCGGTGGTAAGCATCTTCGCCGTCATGTCGACTATCGGGATGACTCGCTCGTATTCCATGCGGGTCGGCCCGATCACCGCCAGCACACCGAGCGTGCGATGGCTGTCGGTATAGGTCGAGGTCACCACGGAGCACTGGTCCAGCACTTCATAGCCCGATTCCTCGCCGATGAAGATCTGCACGCCCGAGGCCGACAGCGCCTGATCCAGCAGGTGCAGGATATCGCGTTTCTGGGTGAAAGCCTCGAACAGGTTGCGCAAGCGCTCGATGTCCGACAGCTCGTTGATCTCCATGAGATTGGTCTGGCCGGCCAGCACGAAGTCCTTATGCGCTTCGTTGTCGACGAAGACTTTCTGGGTCATCTCAATGACCAGCGCCATGAGATTGTTCATCTCATCACGGGCCGCCGCCATTTCCCTGATAAGGCGCGCCTTGACCGCGTCGATGTCACGCCCGGCGAACACGCTGTTGAGATAATTGGCGGCCTGGGTCAATTCGGACTGGGAATAGGTGCGATTGGTCTTGATGATGCGGTTCTCGACCTCGCGGTCGTTGGTCACCAGGATCGCCAGCACGCGGTTGTCATTCAGCGACAGGAATTCGACCTGGCGCAGCGCGCGGCGGTCTGAGACCGGAATCATCACCAGGCCAGCCAGACGCGTAACATCCGACAGCATCTTCGAGGTGTTGTTGAGCAAGCCCTGGATGTCGTCATCGCTCTCGATGCTGCTCTCCATGTGCCGAATCTCGCTGTGACTGAGATTGCGGAAAGTCACCATCGAATCGACGAACAGGCGATAACCCTTGACCGTCGGCACGCGGCCGGCCGAGGTGTGGGGCGCCATGATCAGGCCCATGTCTTCGAGATCCGCCATCACATTGCGAATGGTGGCGGGGCTGAGATCGAGTTTGGCGTCGCGAGCCAGCGTGCGCGAGCCTACCGGCTGTCCGTCGGCGATGTAGCGTTCGACCAACAGCTTGAATAGGTATTGCGAGCGCTCACCGAGTTTCATGTCTGAGTGAATTCTTGCCATGGTGCCATCGGTGATCCAGGCGGGTTGTCTGGAATCTATCACCCAAGCCAGGGTCATGCAAAACCACGTTGCCGGTGAAAACGGCAAAGTGCTAACTTCCTCGCTTCCACCAATGACCGGATAACTCCAAATCATGTTCACGCGCATCGGGATCGTGACGAGAACGCACGAGCCGGCGGTCAAAGCTGCGCTCGAGCGCGTGATAACAGTGTTGAACCGCCGCAGCGTCGACACGCTCATCGATACGGTTGCCGCCGGCCATGACCCGAGCGGCAACTATCGAGTGGTGCCGAGCACCGAACTACCTAGCTTCTGCGATCTGGTGGTATCCATCGGCGGCGACGGCACGCTTTTGCAGTGCGCCGGCCTCATTTATCCACGGGATGTAGCCCTGATTGGTATCAATCTCGGCCGGCTCGGCTTTCTGACCGATCTATCGCTGGGCGAGATCGAAGGTGGGCTGGACGCGGTGCTGAATGGCGACTTCCTGTCGGAAGAACGCGCCGTGCTCGGCTGCGAAGTGGTGCGCGACGGCCGCGTGATTGCGACCGAGGACGGCTTGAATGACGTAGTCGTGCAGAAGTGGAACACCGCGCGACTGATCACGCTGGAGACCTATGTCGACGGTCAGTTCCTGCACTCGCAGCGGTCCGACGGCATGATCGTTGCCACACCTACCGGCTCCACCGCCTATGCCCTCTCGGGCGGCGGGCCGATACTCGACCCGCGCACTCATGCGCTGGCGCTGGTACCGATCTGTCCCCATACACTCACCAATCGTCCGATCGTGGTCAGCGACGCGGCGCATATCGAAATTCATGTCGCCACCGATCGCGAGGATGAATCACGCGTGACCTGCGACGGCAATTCGATCCAGGATCTGCTGCCGGGCGATCGCGTGCGGGTCGCCCGGCGCAGCCAGTCGGTGCGTCTGCTACATCCGGCCAATCACGATCACTTCGCCACGCTGCGCGCCAAACTCAACTGGGGGGCTTAAAGCCTTGCTCAAAACCCTGACCGTGCAGAACCTCGTCGTGGTGCGCCACGTTGATGTCGAGTTCGGCGCGGGCCTGTCGGTGCTGTCGGGCGAGACCGGCGCCGGCAAGTCCATCCTCATCGAAGCGCTGGGTTTAGCTCTCGGCGAACGCGCTGACAGCAAGCTGGTGCGCGCGGGCGACTCGCGGGCGACTGTCACGGCCGTATTCGATATTGCCAAAGCGCCGGCGCTGCGTGCGATGCTCGCCGAACACGCGCTCGACAGCGACGATGAATGCGTGCTTCGCCGCATCGTGTTGCGCGACGGGGGGTCGCGGGCGTTCTGCAACGCGAGCCCCATCCCCGTGCAATTGTTGCACGACATCGGCGCCCAGCTGGTTGACGTGCATGCCCAGCACGCCAGCCAGCAGCTCATGAAGCGCGACGTACAGCGCGAACTGCTGGATGCCTATGGCGGCCACAGCGCTGCGCGTCAGGCCACACGGTCATCCTATGAACATTGGAAGGACGCCCACGATCGTCTGCTGGCCTTGGAGCGCGCCGGCCAGGAACGGGATCGGGTCGAGCTACTGCGCTATCAGTACGAGGAACTCGAACAGGCCAAAGTTGATGAACAGGAAATCGACAAGCTCGAGAGCGAGCACCGCCGGCTCGCCAACGGCGCGGCCAATCTTGAACAGTTCGCCGCTTTGCGTGGCCTGCTCGGCGATGATGAGGACGGCGCCCTAGCGCGATTACGGGCCGCCGCCGCGCGCGCGCGCAACCTCGCCAAGCGCAGCGACCAGACCAAGGGGCTGGTGGAAACCCTGGACCAGGCAGTGGTGTGTGCGGAGGAAAGCGTTGCCGAACTGGAACGCCTCGAAGGCAGCATCGAAATCGATCCGGCTCGACTCACACGGCTCGACGACCGCATCGCCGCCCTACATGCCCTGGCGCGCAAACATCAACTGACGCTGAAGGAACTGCCAGCGCTTAAACAACGCCTCGAAGAGCAATTGACGGCTTTTGATAACGGCGCGGCCGCCCGCGCCGCCCTCAATGCCGAATGCGAAGCTGCACTGATCACCTATCAGAACGCTAACGCTGCCTTAGCCAAGGCCCGCCGCGCCGCGGCCAAACGCATGAATAGCGAGATCACCCGCCGCATGCGCGAACTCGGCCTGCCCCATGCGCAGTTCGACGCGACACTGACGCCGACGCCGGAGCAGACCCCACAGCCTCATGGCGCGGACCGTGTCGAGTTCCTGGTCACCACCAATCCCGATCAAACGCCCGGGCCGATCAACAAGGTCGCCTCGGGCGGTGAGTTGTCGCGTATCGGGCTCGCCATCCAAGCCGCCACGGCGCGCCATGCCGGTATTCCGGTGGTGGTCTACGACGAAGTGGACACCGGCATTGGCGGCACTACCGCCAATATCGTCGGCCGCACCTTGCGCGATGTGGCACGCGAATGTCAGGTCATCTGCATCACCCACTCGCCGCAGGTAGCGAGCGCTGGCGACCAGCATCTATTGGTCAGTAAGTCTGTGAAAGCGGGTATCACCGAAACCCACATCAAGACCCTCGACCGCGCCACTCGCGAGCAGGAAATCGCACGCATGCTCGGCGCCGCCGAGGCCACCGCTGCGAGCGTTGCCCATGCCAGGGATTTGATTGCGACCGCGACGGACGGCGGCTAAGGGGATAGACCGCGACGCTCAAGCGCCGGGGCGGCATTCACAATTACGGCGCGCGCTTGAGCGCGAGCGCTTGAATCGATGTGATCAGGTGCCGCCCGACTTAGGCCGCACATAGAGCACGAGGCTGTGGTCCTTCAATTCGTAGCCGAGCTTGGCAACGATTTCGCGCTGACGGCGCTCGATTTCCTCGTCAAAGAATTCGATGACCTCACCGGTGTCGAGCCGCACCATATGGTCATGGTGAGTCTCCTGGGCCATCTCGAACACCGCATGGCCGCCATCGAAGTTGTGCCGCTGCACAAGGCCGGCCGCTTCGAACTGAGTCAGTACTCGGTAGATGGTCGCGAGGCCGACGTCCTCACCGGCTTCGATGAGCGCCTTGTAGACATCCTCGGCGCTCATGTGGCGATCGGTTGTGCCCTCCAGGATTTCTAGGATGCGCAGCCGCGGCAGGGTTGCCTTGAGACCCGCTTTCTTGAGTTCCTGCGTATCCATCACCCATCCGGCTTCACGTTACTGTCGTTGCGGGCAGGATAGCATCTTCGCGTCGGCGCGAGCCGCTGTGCTAGGATGCCGCACCACGCCGCGACCGCGACGCCGATGCAGTAGTTTAACGTCAGGCGCGGTCAATCCCAGCAGGCTCGTGAAAATCGTTAGGCCCTAACGGCGCGCGCCAGAGATCCCTTTGCAAGCGACTCTTCATGCCTAAAACCTTACTTTCCCTATCGCTGTTTCTCATCCTGCTCAGTGGCTGCTCAGCACCGCGTGTGCCATTCTACCGATTGCCTTCGGTGGGCGATTTGCCCTTCGTACATAAGATCGATGTCCAGCAGGGTAACGTCATTACCCAGGAAATGGTCGCCCAGCTGCGCAAGGGCATGGACAAGAAGAAAGTCCAGTTCATCATGGGCACGCCCATCATCCTGGATACCTTCAACAACACTCGTTGGGACTATATCTACACCTTTCAGCATCGCGGTGGCGATGTCGAACGGCGGCGTGTGACGCTGATGTTCGTCGATGAGAAGCTCGACCGGGTCGACGGCAACGTCGTCGCGGCCGCCGGTGAAATCGAAGTCGAGCTGCATCAAGACACCACTGTCGATGTGCCTAAGAACCGTGGTCGCGGTGTGATGGCGCGTATCAAGGACACCATTCCCTTCACCGGTAACAAGGAAGACAAGGGCGACAAGGATAAGTCGGCCGAGAGCGCTGGCCAGGCTACGGCCGATGCCAAAGCTGGCGTCAAGAAGGACGACGGAAAGTCGAGGACAGCGACGCAGCTGGCGGCAGCGGATAAGCCGGCCGGTGTCGAAGTGCCGGAGGATCCGAACGCCGAGAAGGCCAAGCCGGCACCGATAGAAAATCCCTACGAGAATATTCAGTCCGCGCCAGGCGAAGGCGTGGTCGTGCCGCCGGACGCGCCGCGACTCCGCCACAAGCGTGGACTGGCCACGCGTTTCTTAGGCGTATTTGGCCTGGGTGAAGGGGATTATGTCCATCCCTCGCCGCCGGAGAAACCGCAGGAACCGCTGGTGAAACGGCCGGAGCCCGAGGACGAATAAGGCCCTTCGCGACCGCCCTCAACGAACGGTCTTATTAGCGCGGGGGCGCACTCCCCGCCGCCGGCGGATGGCCTTGGGATCATCGGCCAACGGCCGGTAGATCTCGATACGGTCGCCGTCCCCAACCACAGTGTCTGGCCCACAAGGCACGCCGAATATCCCGTAACTGACGCCTTCCCGCGCCGCACTCGACAGCCGCTCGAAGACATGCCCCCTTTCCAGCACACCACGCAGGGTCGTCCCACGAGGCACCTCCAGCGCGACCACCCACTGCTGATCGACGGCCGCGTAGACCACTTCCACACGCAAGCGCTCAACGGCCATAGACGACGTAGGCGCGAGTTCTGAAAGCCTCGACCAGAGAATCGGCGATGGGCTTGAAGGCCGTCGCGAAGACCTTACCAAGCAGTTTGCCGCTGAATTCGAATTCGAGCTCCAGACGCACCATGCTGCCGCCTTCGGCAGGCTCGAAGTGCCAGTGTCCTTGTAAACGCGAAAACGGCCCATCGACCAGCGCAAGCGCGATGCTGCGTCCCGGTTCAAGGCGGTTGTCGGTGGTGAAATTCGTGTCCAGCGGGCCCTTCTTGAGGCGCAACCGGGCACGCATGCGCTGCGGTTCGTGATTCAGGATTTCGCTACCCGCGCACCACGGCAGAAAGTCCGGATAGGCGGCCACGTCATTGACCAGATCGAACATCTGCGCGGCGGAAAACGGCACGAAGGCCATGCGTCGGACCACGGTCATACCGGCCACCGCTGACGGGCAATGGCAATGTGGTAATGGCGAGGACATACCGAGTCTCTCGGCAGCAGCAGAAAAATCTTCATCGGCGCACATTTTCGAAGATCATGAGCGCGGCCACAAGAACTCAAGCCACCGCTGCGCTGGGCCGCTATTGAAGCAGTCAAGCACAGGCTCTCCGATGGCAAGTTCGCCCCAATCTGCACCCGCGCTGCCAACGGTCATCGGCCGCTTTCAGCCAACCCGCGTGCTTGGTCACGGTGGGCAGGGGGTGGTCTATCTGGCCTTCGATCCCAAGCTCGATCGCGAGGTCGCACTCAAGGTACTGAATCATCGCGCGCGCGAGCCCGCTAAGCTGCTGAACGAAGCGCGCAACGTCGCCAAACTTGATCATCCGAACATCGTCGGCATGTTCGAAATCGAACTGGAAAGCCAACCGCCCTATCTGGTCTACCAATTCGCGCCCGGACGTCCGCTGAGCGAGTTCTGCAGCGGTCGCGAGACCATGCCGATCAAACGCGTGGTGGAAGTCATGATGCGGGTGTTGGACGCCATGCACTACGCGCATGGCCAGCACATCCTGCATCGTGATCTGACGCCGGCCAACATTCTGCTCGACGACAAGGATCAGCCACGTATTCTGGATTTCGGCATCTCGGTGGTGCTGAACGATTCGACCGGCAACCACGCTATCGCCGGCACCCCCAATTACCTCGCGCCGGAGATTCTTAATAATCAGGCGGCGGGACCAGGCTCGGATCTGTTCGCTCTGAGCGTGGTGATGCACGAAATGCTGACGGGCAAACGGCTGTTCCAGGCCGACAACCCGATGGCTGTGACCTACAAGATAATTAACGAACGCATTCTGCCACCTTCGCTATCGCGCGACAGCATCGACGCCGCTCTCGACAGGATAGTGATGAAGGGCCTGGAGAAGGATCCTACCCAGCGCTACCAAAGTGCGGGCGCAATGCGCGACGCGTTGCAGGATTATCTCCAACCCCAGGTGGTCACCGCTGCCGAAAGTACGAATAGCAACGCGGGCCAAAGTAGCGACGTCAAGGGCGCGATTGCCTTCCTACGACGACGCATGACGCGTAAACCGGATTTTCCGGCCGTTTCGCGCCATATCGCCGAGATCAACAGCAAGGCCGATGCGTGTGCGCAAAGCCACGTCAACGATCTGGCCGGCATCATCCTCAAGGATTTTGCGCTCACCACCAAGCTGCTGAAAATCGTCAATTCGGCAGTCTATAGCCAGCACGGCGGCTCAATCAGTACGGTCAGTCGCGCGGTAGTGATCCTGGGGCTGGAACAGGTGCGCACCATCGCACTCGGCATCGTGATCTTCGAACACTTGTGCAACGGCGATCAGGCTGCACAACTCAAGGACTCGGCCTGCATGTCCTTTCTGAGCGCGATGCTCGCGCGCGGCATCTGCCAAGACGAACAGCCGCGTCTCAATGCCGAAGAAGCCTTCATCGGTGCGATGTTCCATCGCCTTGGTCGGCATCTTGCAATCTATTATTTCCCGGAAGAGTACTGCGAAGTGCAGGCTTTGATGGAAAGCCGTGGCATTGAAGAATTCGCCGCCGCGCGCGAGATTTTCGGTGCCGATTTTTCCGAATTCGGCATCGCTATAGGACGCGAGTGGAATCTGCCCGAGAGCATGATTCAAGCCATGCGCCCGCAACGCGCCGGCAAGGTCAAGGCCGGCCAGACTGAAGAACAACTCATCGCCCAGCTCAGTGCTTTCAGTAACGAAGCCGCCGAGATTGCCAGCGGTGATGGCCGTGACATGGAACACAAGCTGAAGACGCTGCTCGAGCGCTACGGCGAGTGCGTTAAGCTCGATATCGCGAAATTGAAGATCACCGTGGTCGACGCCGTTAATGCCACACGCGAATACGCCGGCATGATTAACACCGAACTCGCCACCGTCCCCTTACTCGGCAAGGTCGAACGCGCGATGCGCGATGCGCCGGAAGAAAACCCGAGTCAATTCGCCGAGAATCCGTGCGATGGAATGCCCAATCTACAGGCCACCACGCAATTTCAGCTGGAAACGGAAGCCCAACGCGGCGTGCGACGCCATTCTTTCCTGACCAATGCCATCGCCGAATTGACCAACGCGATCATCGAGCGCACCTCGGTCAATGATATGTTCACCATGGTATTGGAAGCGCTCTATCGCAGCATGGGCTTCGATCACGTGCTGCTCATGATTCGTGACCCTGCGCGCAAATCCTTCGTTGCGCGTTTCGGTTTCGGCGACAACGTCGAAGCACTCAAATCGAGTTTCGAATTCAAGGTCGAAGCGGGCGAAGATATCTTCAGTGTCGCAGTGCTGAAAGGCCGCAACGCGGTCATCGTTGACACCGAAGATGACCGCTACCGCGCATCCATTCCTGAATGGTGCCGTACCCTGACCCAACCGCGTTCGATCCTGCTGTTCTCGGTGCTGGTCAATAAAGTCTGTATCGCGGTCATCTATGCCGACTGCTGCGTTGACTCGATACGCGTCAACGCGCAGGAAGCGCAATTGCTGAACACGCTGGTCAAGCAATTGACCCTGGGCGTACGTCAACGCTGAGGTCTTGCGCGCACCAGCGGCTTGGAGGGCGGCGGTTGGCGCTATAATGCGCCGCCTCCACCCACGCAGCAGCCGACCTTCAGCGCGACAATGAGCGGTAAGACCAGCAAAGCCAAGCAGCAGCCGAGTTCGATCGCGCAGAACCGCAAGGCGCGCCACGACTTCACCATCGACGATACGTTCGAGGCCGGCCTGGTACTCGAAGGCTGGGAGGTCAAGGCCGCGCGAGCTGGCAAAGTGCAGTTGCGGGACGCTTATGTGCAGTTCAAGAACGGCGAAGCTTTCCTGTTCGGCGCCCTGATCAATCCGCTGCCTTCGGCTTCCACCCACGTCAATCCCGACCCACAGCGTTATCGCAAGCTGCTCATGCATCGTGTCGAGCTTGATCGCATGATGGGCGCCATCGAGCGCAAGGGCATGACCGCCGTGGCACTGGCCATCTATTGGAAGAACGGCCGGATCAAAGCCCAGATCGGCCTCGCGCGCGGAAAGAAGCAGCACGACAAGCGCGCCGCCGAGAAAGACCGCGATTGGGGTCGCGAGAAAGGCCGCATCTTGAAAGGCGGTCGCTAGTCACCATGGTTTGATCGCGCGTCGCGCTGATATGTAGGTTCGAACTCACTCGCACATTCAATCGGTGTCTCAAACGCGCGCTCTGGAATGGATGTGCGAATGAATTCGCACCTACGGGTGATTCCTGTACACTGGCCGCTCTACTGATCTCCCGGGGGCGTCACGGTTTCGACGTGGGTATGAAACCCAAGGGGCATGCCGAGGCGCAGACCACCTCGTAAATCCAGCTGCAGCCAATTTAGTTGCCAACGACGACAACTACGCACTCGCTGCTTAAAACCCAGTAGGGTGCCGTCCGACTGAAGCCGTGCTTGTGCGTTCAGCACCGGGCGTCATATCTCACAAGATCGCGATGGAAGCTCGTCCGGGGCGGAAGCGTTAAAAAAATACCGGAATCGCTGTCTGTCTTCCCTGCCGGTCGGGTAGCAGCCAGCTAAATTAAAGATTCGGCTAAGCATGTAGAACCGACGGCAGAGGACTTGCGGACGCGGGTTCGACTCCCGCCGCCTCCACCATCTCAAGATTCCGAGGCGCCCTAGGGCGCCTTTTTTCTTGCCTATTTTCCTGCATTTACGCTCGCTTCTGCACCAAAGATGTCCTAATAGATTCTGAGAGATCTTAGTTTTTTAGTAGTACCGATTGTAGTGCCGTGACTGTACCACCCGATGCGGTACTACTAAAAATGGCCAGAACGACGAAACCGTTGACCAATACCGAGGTCAAGCAAGCCAAGCCCAAGGCTCTGGTGTACACCCTCAACGACGGCGATGGACTGCAACTCAGAGTGAAGCCCAACGGCTCCAAAATCTGGTTGCTGGACTACAGGCGCCCTTATACAAAGGTTCGCACCAGCCTTAGCTTCGGCTCGTACCCGGACTTGTCCCTTGCGGACGCGCGACGTAAGCGGACTCTGGCGAAAGCATTGCTGGCCAATGACATCGACCCACAAGAGCACCGCGACGACCAGGCGCGCGAGAACGCCGCCAGCAGCAGCAACACGCTTTTGCACATCGCCGCTCAATGGCTGGAAATCAAGAAAACCAAAGTGACTGCGGACCACGCAACGGATTCGTGGCGTTCACTAGAACTCCACATCTTCCCTACCTTGGGCAAAGTCCCAATCCACAAGATCACGGCGTTGAAGGCCATCGAGGCCATCAAACCTGCTTCCGTGAAAGGCAACCTGGAAACGGTCAAGCGCCTGTGCCAACGCCTCAATGAAGTGATGACGTTTGCCGTGAACTCCGGCCTCATCACCGCGAACCCATTGGCCGGGATCAGTAATGCCTTCCAGAATCCTGCCAAGCAGCACCAGCCGACCATCGCGCCCACGGAATTGACGGCATTGATGAAAGCCCTGAGTAGAGCCAGCATCAAACTCACGACTCGGTGCCTGATCGAGTGGCAACTTCACACTATGGTCCGACCAGGAGAAGCCGCCGGCACCCGCTGGGACGAAATCGACCTGCGCGCCAAGGTATGGACGATTCCTGCCGAGCGCATGAAGAAAAACAAGGCCCACGCGGTCCCTCTATCGCCGCAAGCCCTTGAGCTGCTCGAAGTCATGCGGCCGATAAGCGCAAAGCGCGAATTTGTCTTCCCCTCGGACCGAAACCCAAGAACGCACTCTCATCCTTCTACAGCCAACATGGCGCTGAAGCGCATGGGCTTTAACAAACTACTGGTTGCGCATGGCCTGCGCGCGTTGGCCAGCACCACACTGAACGAACAGGGCTTCGATCCAGATGTCATCGAATCAGCCTTGGCCCACACCGGCAAGAACGAGGTCCGCAACGCCTACAACCGAGCGCAATATATCGAGCGACGCATTCCCGTAATGAACTGGTGGAGCGAGCACATTGAAAAGGCCGCAACTGGCAACATGAATCTCACCGGCACTCGGACACTATCCGTCGTCGGTCGATGAAATCTATGCCGGCTGTTCCCGCATCGCCCTCACCACCGCAGCGGCCAACTCATCAACATTTTGGCCCTCGGTGTTGTTTCGCGGATATTGGAGCGCCTTGAATATCTCCGACTGCCGGTTGGGCTGCACCTCTCCATAGCTATAGTGACCGTGCCCCGGTTTGACGTACACCACTTCAAGCAGCCAACAGGCCCCGCTCGGCATCGATCGGTGATCGATATCCGATCGAGGAGTGCAATCGG
>JAYWAC010000145.1:0-5187 GCA_043782755.1 Pseudomonadota bacterium
GACCGCGCCGCACATCGAGCAGATAGGAAACCTGTTGGAAGGTGAAGAAGCTGACGCCGAGTGGTAGCACGATGGGCCAGGGCGTGAAGGGTTCACCGAATAATTCCAGCGCGTTGGCGGCGACAAAGTTGGTGTATTTGAAGACCGCCAGCACACCGAGATTGAACGCCACGCCGAGCCAGATGAGGCCATCCCACGCACGCCGCCGATGAGCCTGGGCGAGACTCCAGTTGACCAGCCCGATTGCGATCAAGAGCGGCAGAAATCGCACATCCCACCAGCTGTAGAAGAACAGCGAGCAGAGCAGCAATACCCACAGCCGCGCACGCCGCGTGTCGGCGAGGTGATAGCCAAGCGCGGTCAGGGGCAGGAAGACAAGCAGGAACAGCTGGGTGGTGAACAGCATGGCGGCTCACACGCAGGGCAGCGGCCGCGTATCGGCGGAGTCAGAAAAGACCGGGCAAGGCAAACAATGGACGGGCAAGAGGCGAACACGCAGGCAGCCAAGGTGCGCGCATCTTACCTTGTAAGCGCGGCCCTTGGGACGCGCTTAAGCAGGACGCCTCAGCGTCCGATGCAGTGGTAGGAAAAGCCCATCGCCTCGAGCGTGGCGCGCTCGTAGACATTGCGCAGATCGATCAACACCGCGCCCTTCAGACTGCGCTTCACGCGCGCCAGATCCATGCCGCGGTAGGCATTCCACTCGGTCAACACCACCACCGCGTCGGCACCGTCGCAGACCTCATACATGTCGTCGCAGTAGTGCACTTCGCTCGGCAGATATTGACGCGCCTCATGCATGCCCTGGGGATCGTGGGCACGGATGCTCGCGCCCTTCTCGATTAAGGGTGGCAGGATGGACAGGGCTGGCGCATCGCGCATGTCGTCGGTCTCGGGCTTGAAGGTCAGGCCTAGCACACCGATGGTCTTGCCCGCTTCCGAGCCGCCCAGCGCCTCGCGGATTTTCTTGATCATGCGTGCCTTCTGCGCGGCATTGACCTCGATCACCGCCTCGACGATGCGGCAACTCGAACCATGTTCCTGCGCAATGCGCACCAGCGCCTGGGTGTCCTTGGGAAAGCAGGAACCGCCATAGCCCGGACCTGGGTGCAGAAATTTCGAGCCGATGCGGCCGTCCATGCCCATACCCTTGGCGACCGCGTGTACATCGGCACCGACCGTTTCGCACAGGGTCGAGATTTCGTTGATGAAACTGATCTTGGTGGCGAGGAAGGCATTGGCCGCGTATTTGATCAGCTCCGCGCTCTCGAGATTGGTCACCAATATCGGCGTCTCGCGCAGATTGAGCGGGCGATAGAGTTCGCGTAAGCGTTTCTCGGCGCGTTCGCTCTCGCACCCGATGACAACACGATCAGGGCGCATGAAGTCGGCAATCGCCGCGCCTTCGCGCAGGAATTCGGGATTGGAAGCGACGTCGAAGTCAGCGCTCGGATTGGTGTCGCGCATGATGCGCGAGACATTGCGCGCCGTGCCTACCGGTACCGTCGATTTGTCGACGATGACGGTATAGCCGTCGAGATGGGTCGCAATCTGGCGCGCCGCCTCATAGACATAACTCAAGTCGGCAAAGCCTTCGCCGCGACGACTGGGCGTGCCGACCGCGATGAAGACCAGGTCGGCACCGGCCACCGCCGGGCCGATGTCAGTGGTGAACTTGAGACGCCCGGTCGCGACATTGTTGGCGACCAGGGCGGCGAGCCCGGGCTCGTAAATCGGCATCTGACCGGCATGCAGTTTGGCTATCTTGCCGGCATCGACGTCGACGCAAGTCACGTCGGCGCCGAATTCGGCAAAGCAGGTGCCCGACACCAGGCCGACGTAGCCGGTGCCTATCATGACAACCTTCATGGCGTTATAGCCTCCAGAGCGTCACGCCGGCCGGCACCTTGTCACGCGCGAGCTTGCCCTTCACATCGATGACCGCGCCACGGCCGCCTTCGAGACGCGCGGTGACGGTGCCCCACGCATCTTCCAGATAATGATGATGAGGCACGGCGAAGATCACGACGCGCGCCGGCGCGAGCTTCTCCACTGGCAGCAATTCGACGCCATACTCGTGCTGCGCTTCGGCCGTATCGGCATAGGGGTCGTGGATTTGGACCTTGACCTCGTAGGTGTTCAATTCGTTGACGATATCGATCACACGCGTGTTGCGTAAGTCCGGCACGTTCTCCTTGAAGGTGAAACCGAGCACGGTGATGACGGCGCCCTTGACCGCACCACCTTGAGCGATCAGCTGGCGAATGGCCTGCTGCGCGACGTAGCGACCCATGTCGTCATTGATGCTGCGACCAGCAAGAATGACCTGCGGGATATAACCCAGGATCGCCGCCTTGTGAGTCAGGTAATAGGGATCGACGCCGATGCAATGACCACCGACCAGACCGGGATCGAACTTCAAGAAGTTCCACTTGGTACCCGCCGCTGCCAATACGTCACGGGTGTCGATGCCCATGCGATTGAAGATCAATGCCAGCTCGTTCATGAGCGCGATGTTCAGATCGCGCTGCGTGTTCTCGATGACCTTGGCCGCTTCCGCGACCTTGATCGACGGCGCACGATGCACACCGGCGGTGACCACGCTCTCATAGACCTGCGCGACGATCTCGAGGACTTCCGGCGTCTGGCCCGAGACTACCTTGGTGATCTTGGTGAAGGTGTGATCCTTGTCACCGGGATTGATGCGTTCGGGCGAATAGCCGACGAAGAAGTCCTTGCCAGCCTGCAAGCCCGACATGCGCTCCAGCACCGGCACGCAATCTTCCTCGGTGGCACCGGGATAGACGGTCGATTCGTAGACCACGATGTCACCGACCTTGAGGTGCGCGCCAAGCGTCTCGGAGGCCTTGATCATGGGCGTCAGATCAGGACGCTTGGCCTCGTCCACCGGCGTCGGTACGGCAACGATATGAAAGTCGGCGGCACGCAAATCGCGAGCGTCGCAAGTAAAGGCGATATCACTCGCCTTGAGATCAACATCCTCGACCTCAAGCGTGCTGTCGTGACCCGACTTGAGTTCCGCCACGCGGGCGGCGTTGATGTCGAAGCCGACGGTGCGGGACGTGCGGCCGAAAGCCACTGCTACCGGCAAGCCAACGTAGCCCAGACCAATGACCGCTATGGTTCGGTTATGCGCGCTCATGGGATGTTGTAATACTCCTTGTACCAGGAAACGAAATTCGCGATGCCCTGTTTGATCGGCGTGGCGGGCCGATAGCCGATGTCTTGCACCAGCGCCGTGACATCGGCATAGGTGTCCGGCACATCGCCGGCCTGCAGCGGCAGCATGTTCTTCTTGGCCTCGATGCCGAGACATTCCTCAAGGGTGCCGATGAAATCGAGCAAGGGTACCGGCGCGTTGTTACCGATGTTGTAGATGCGATAGGGCGCCTGCGACGTGCTCGGATCGGGCTGGTCGCTGTTCCAGTCGGGATTCGGCCGCGCGATGTGGTCGAGACAGCCCATCACACCACCAACGATGTCATCGATATAGGTAAAGTCGCGGCGATGATTGCCGTAGTTGTACACGTCTATCGGTTCGCCGTTCAAGATTTTGCGCGTGAACAGGAACAGCGACATGTCTGGTCTGCCCCACGGCCCATAGACCGTGAAGAAGCGCAGGCCCGTGACCGGCAGTCCATATAAATGACTGTAGGTATGGGCCATCAATTCATTGGCTTTCTTGGTCGCGGCGTACAGGGAGACCGGATGGTCGATGTTGTCGTGTACCGAAAATGGCATGCGCGTATTGGCGCCATACACCGAACTCGATGAGGCATAGACCAGGTGCTGCACGCCATTGTGGCGGCAAGCTTCGAGAATATTGGTCGTACCGACGATATTGGCGTCAATGTAGGCGTGTGGATTCTCTATTGAGTAGCGCACCCCGGCCTGAGCGGCGAGATGCACCACGCGCTCCGGCCTTACGGCGGCGAACAGCGCCGGCATCGCGACACGATCGACGATGTCCTGCTTGTGGAAGCTGAAATTGGCGTGCTTCTCAATGCGCGCAAGGCGCGCGAGCTTGAGCGAGACTTCGTAGTAGTCATTGAGATTGTCGACACCGACCACCTGATCGCCGCGCGCAAGCAAACGTTCACTAAGACGGGAGCCGATGAAGCCGGCGGCGCCCGTGACCAGAATCTTCATAGTCTTGTTTGGATACTCGTGGAATCGGCGTACTTTACACCGTCGGACTTTATATCGGTGTGAATGCGGCTGGGCTTAAATCTGTCCTCCATCACGGATCTGTTACCATGCCGCGACCTAGCGAAAGGGAGAACTGAGATGGCCGGACCTCAAGGCATGAGCGCCGAATCCTTTACCGTCGACGTCGACAATTTGTATCGTGAGGAATCGCTCACCGATCTGCGCGCCGCGACCATCCGTCGCTTGATTCCGGTCAAGCCCGACGGCAGCGACGATCCGTCCCGTCCCAATCGCTTTATCGGCGATACGACCTTGATGACCCAGATGGGCCCCATCCCGGTGCAGTTCCCACTCGAGGCGCCGACCCTGGTCGAAGCCTGCGCGTTATTTCCGGCCGGCATCAAAGGCGCGATTGAACGCTTGAACGAACGCGCCCGCGAAATGGCCCGCGAGGAGACCTCGCGCATCGTAGTGCCCGGTCAGGGCGGAGCGGGCCCGATGGGCGGCATGCCCGGCCGAGCAGGGGGCAAGTTCATCCTCGAATAGGCGCAATACGCAGCATCTCGCCGCCGTGTGCCCGTTCAGACATGGCGCCTGCTTCACGCATCACCAATGATTGACTCCGGCCTCGAGGTGCGCGGCCTGCGTGTCGAGCGCGGCGAGCGAGTGCTGTTCGACGCGCTGAGCTTCGCCGCGCCGCCCGCCAGCCTGATACACCTGCAGGGCGCTAACGGCAGCGGCAAAACCACCTTGCTCAAGACCCTCGCCGGTCTCGTCACACCTGACGCTGGCGAGATCCACTGGCGCGGCGAGCGCCTTCGCCACGCCGCCGATTTCCGCGCGATGTTGAACTACATCGGTCACCAGGGTGGCCTGAACGCCGAATTGGACGCGTTCGAAAATCTCGAATTCATCGCCACGCTGTGTGCCGCGCCGCGCCGCTCAACGATTGCCGCTGCACTCAAGGCACTCAATGCCGCAAGCTTTGCTGAGCAGCCAGTGCGCTATCTGTCTGCC
>JAYWAC010000146.1:0-5161 GCA_043782755.1 Pseudomonadota bacterium
CAAATTCGCACATTAATTAAATGGCGCGCTGCCGATACGTGCCCAGCAATTGAATGTGCGAATTTGTCGCACCTACAGGGGAAATCTTGCTAACGCTTCATCCCCGCGCCCAGATTCTGTACCACCATCACTTCGATCAGATATGGCCCTTGTGTCGCCATGGCATGGGCAAACGCGCGCTCGAATTCAGCCACGGTATTCACCTGGCAGGCATCGACATTCATGCCGCGTGCGATACTCACCCAGTCGATCACCGGGTTCGCGAGATCGAGCATCGACAAGGTCTTGGGATTCGGATCGCCAGCCTTCAAGCGCGCCAGCTCGACATTGAGAATGGCGTAGCTGCTGTTGTTCAGCAGCACCACGGTCACGTCACTGCGCTCACGCGCCATACTCCATAGCGATTGCACGGTATACATCGCGCTGCCGTCGGCTTGAAACGCCACGACCTTGCGCTCCGGGCAGGCGATCGATGCGCCGAAACTGACCGGCAGGCCCTGACCAATAGAGCCGCCGGTGATCGCCAGCCAGTCGTGGGCAGGCGCGCCCTGGGTGCGTAGAAAAAGCTCCAGACCACAGGTGATGCCTTCGTCGGAAACGATGGCATTCTCGGGCAGGCCGGCGCTGATCACGTCACCGATAGCGCCAGGGCTCAATTCGCTGCCGGTCAGCTCAGGTATTACGCGCGGCTGGCGCGGGAACTCTGTCGGCGCCTTGACGCGCATAGCGAGCTTGGCGAGCGCGGCGGGAATATCGTCATGCACAGCGGCCAGGGTCAGCATCGCGCACGCGGGCGGCGCGAGCAGACTGGCCACACCGGGATAGGCGAAGAAAGCCACCGGTACCTGCGCCGCGATCAGGATCATCTGTTCGAACTCTTGCAGAAATTCGATGGCCTGCTCGGCGAAATAAGGAATACGTGTCAGCGGCACACGCCCCGCGCCCCGCTGTAGACGGGCCGGGAAGGTCTCGCATAACAGCGCCGCGTTGCAGCCGGCGGCGATGCGTCCAGCGAGTTCCAAGGGCGCTTCGCGCATCGCGCCACCACCCACCACGATCGCGGTGCGACGACCATTGCAGAGCGCCTGTGCGACTTGTTCGATGGCGCTGTCGGCAACCTCGCTGAGCCCTTCCGGCAGGAGCCGGTCGTAGGACTTCTGCGCCGGCTCCCAAGCGTGATTGGCCGGCACGATCAAAGTGGCGATACGGCCCGCGCCACCGCGCGCGGCCTGCACCGCCTCGGCACCCGCCAGCGCCAGATCCTCGGCCGAGGTCGACACGCGCACCCATTCCGATTGCAGGCGCGCATGGCCGGGCACGTCCGACGTCAGCGGCGCGTTGTACTGGTGATGCCAGACCGCGTGATCGCCGACGATATTGACCACCGCCGAATGGGCTTTGCTGGCGTTATGCAGATTGGCCATGCCATTGGCATAACCGGGTGCGAGGTGCAGCAGGGTGATGGCGGGCTTGCCGGCCATGCGTGCATAGCCATCGGCCGCGCCGGTCACCACGCCTTCGAACAGACACAGTATCGGACGCACGGCGTCAGTCTTGCCGATGGCCGTGACGAGGTGCATCTCGGATGTACCTGGATTGGCGAAGCAGACTTCAATGCCTGCGTCGACCAGGGTATCGAGCAATGTATGGGCGCCGTTCATGGATGCTCCTCGCAGGCGGACGGTGGCGGTGAATGTCGCATGTTACGTTGCGCTGATCGCGACGCGCAATTCATCATGGCGTGAAGGCGCCCTCGCCAGCGATACTGAGACACATCGCCTCGCGATCGTCGCTTGAAAATCACGCCGCAAGCTGCGGCCGGGAGTGGCATGAAGCACTATCTGCAATTGCTGGCCGGCTATCACCGGTGGGCCTTTGAAACGCTGTATGAAGCGCTGCTGCCGCTCGACGACACGCGCTATCGCGGCGACTGCGGGCTGTTCTTTCACAGCATCCACGGCACGCTCAATCACCTGCTGGTGGGCGACAGCGTGTGGCTCGGGCGCGTGGTGGGCCAGCCCTTCACGGTCAGCGGACTGGATGCAGAACTCGAGACCGACAGAGAAAAACTGGAGCAGGCCATCTACGCGCAGAGCACGCGCTGGCAGGACTGGCTCGCTGACAAGAGCGAGTCTGAACTCGCGGCACCACTCAGCTACGCCAATATGTCGGGTACGCGTTTCGAACAGGAGACCGCGACCCTGCTGCTGCATGTGTTCAACCACGCCACCCACCATCGCGGCCAGATCTCGGCGGCCATCACGGCCTGCGGTCTGGACGCACCGGAAATGGATTTGATCTGGTATCTGCGGCGCGTACCAACGCAACTCAGCTGAGACAGCTTACTCAGTCGGTATGTGCGCCATCAAGGTTACACAGTCGGCCGCGTAACGCTTCTCGACCGCTGGAAAATTATTCCAGTCCGAGCCCATGATCTTCGCCATCTCGCCCGACGATCGCGCCACCAGATCATCGAGCTGCTTGCGCCCGACCAGCTTGATACCTTCGTTGAAGGCCCGTTCGCCGGCGCTGTAGACCGTCTCGTATTCCTTCATCGGTTTGACGTTGACGGCATTGAAGTAGTAGGCCGCACAAGTCGCGAATTCGGCGGCCTTAGCCTGTGGATCCTGCGGCGTCTCGGCCCTCGCCGCGAAGCTGAGACACGATAAAGCGAGCACCACGAGACGGCGCAGGAAAGCACTATTCATCACGAGAACCTTTTCAGTCGTCGAGCTTGAAGGCGAGCTTGCTCGGTGCGCCACGGTGCAACGCCTCGACATGCTCGGCCAGATTGATCATCGAAGTCAGGCCGCGACCGGCCGCCATGCGCGCGCGTACCGCTGTTTCGCGCGCTTCGATGTCGCGCGCGGCTGGCACCAGCGCGGTGAATTGCGCGGCGGTCGCGACAATCAGACCATCGTCATCGCCCATCACGATGTCACCGGGATTGACCGCCACGCCTCCACACACCACCGCCACCTGCAAGGCACCGAGCTCGCGGATGGTCCCCGATACTGGACACAGGCCGCGCGCGTAGACCGACAAGGCTAGCGTGCGCAAGGTGCTGACGTCGCGCACCGGCCCATCGACGATGATGCCGGCCAGACCGCGTCGCGTCGCTTCTAGCGAAAACAGTTCGCCAACCACCGCGCGCGTGCTGCCCTGGGTGTCGACCACCAGCACATCGCCGGGCTGCGCGGCATCGAGCGCGCGAATCACCGCTAGGAAATCCTCGTGACAGCGCACCGTGCGCGCCACGCCGACCAATTTCACACCGGTGTTGATGGCGCGCAGACCGACGTCCATCACGCGTATCGACTTGTCGGCGTCGGCCAGCGCAGCGCAATCGAGTGCCAGCAAGGCTTGTTTTAACGCTGCATCCATCAGTTTCCAGCTCCGCGCAAAGTGTCGAGTAAGTGCCGCGCGCCGGCGGCAAAGATCGCGATGTCAGCACCGCAGGACACCAGCGAGAAGCCATCCTGGATACGCGACAGCAGAAATTCCGGGGTTGCGCCATGGATGCCGACCGGCATGCCATGGGCGCGACAGACATCGCGGATGTGGTTGATGGCATCCACCACTTCGCGATCCTGTATGCGACCAATCTTGTTCAAGCTCGCCGACAAGTCATAAGGCCCGATGAAGACCGCGTCCACACCCTCGACCTTGCAGATCTCTTCGATGTTCTCGACCGCGTCGACATGCTCGGCGAGCACGATGACGGATGTGCTGTCATTGGCACGCGCCACGTATTGTTCGGCCTGCAAGCCATACATGCTGGCGCGCGATAGACCGAAGCCACGACTGCCCATGGGCGCGAACTTGGCGTAGCTCACGATTAGACGCGCGTAGGCGGCGGTTGTGACTTGCGGCACGATGATGCCGGCGGCGCCGGCATCGAGCGCCCGTTTGATCGAGATCTCATCACCGCGCGACAGGCGCACCACGCAGGGCGTCTGGCCCGCAGTCTGAATGATGCGCTGCACGGCGGGTGGCGCGAGCGGCGCGTGTTCGGTCTCGATGAACAGCCAGTCGTAGCCGATATGACACAAGGCCTCGACCACCTCCGGCGCTTCGAGCGTGACGATGGTGCCGAACAAGGGCTCGCCGGCACGCAGACGTTGACGGAAATTAGCGTTCATAGGGGAGGTTCTCGTTAACTCCGGGATACCCACGCTGACAGGCGCTTTACCGTGCGCGCTCAGCGCTTGATCTTGAAAGTCTCCTGCCAATGCATGCCCTTGGAATCCTCGACTTCCGCGCGGATTTCGCTGACACCACTGGGACGGAAAAAGAAGCGGAAGCTGGGGTCTTCGCTGACCGAGAAGCCGGTCTCGGCGGTCATCAGCAGTTTGTCGCCTTCATACAGGCCAATGGTCTTCACGTAATGCTCGGGCCGGATCAGCTGGGTCTTCTGATCCTTCTGCATGCCGGTCACATTGGGATGACTCAGAAGGAACTGACCGATCATCAAGTCGGCATTCGTGTCATCACTGACCGCACGAAATTTCATTTCACCGATGTGCGCCATGGCCTTGTCGAAATCGCCAGCCGCCGGCGCCGAGCAACCGCCCTGCGCTTTGACGAAGTTGGTCACCATGTGACGCTCGCCGGTATTCAACACCGCCACCGCGCGGATGTTGGTGTATTGATCGACGCGCACTCGTAAGGCCAGATCGGCGCGACCCGAAGCGGGTGTGAGATGGAAGATGCCGGCCAGCGGTTGCGGATTGTTTTCGACGAACACGTAGATGTCTTTGATGTAGCGCGCTTCGGTCTGCGGGATGCTGGCACTGATCGAGACCGGTGTGAAGGCCGCGTCCTCGGCGCGATAGGGCGTTTTCATATCGATGATGGCGCGGTCTTCGATGAGCAGTGCGTCACCGAAGTAGTTAGGCTTGAGCAGGCTCGCCCAGATATCGACCGGCGAGCTCTTACTGCCTTCGACCGCCATCGCCGGCGCATCCAGCAATAGCGTCGTGAGCAGAACGATGAATGAGATCAGACCTGCCATGGAACTCCCCTTGCTAGCGCGCGTCGCGAACCTGAATGATAGCGCACACCACGGGCCCGCCCAGCGTCGCTCAGACGAAATGCCGATAGCCGTGCGAAGCAGGCGTTGCGTCGCGTCCCGCGCTGTCGCGACAGCCCACGCCTTGAC